>JBGUSX010000157.1:0-2522 GCA_045132775.1 Eubacteriales bacterium | reverse complement strand
AAGCATTTTCGTCGGTTATCGCTATTACACCACTGCCGGTAAAAAGGTGCGCTATCCATTCGGCTACGGACTTTCCTACACTTCCTTTGCCTACGAAAATATGACGGTTGAGGAAAACGAAGCCGAGTTCCGTATTGGTTGCGACATTACCAACATCGGAAATTACGACGGTGCAGAGGTCGTTCAGCTGTACTCCTCCAAGGACGAATCCTGTGTATTTCGTCCCATCAGAGAACTCAAGGGATTTTCAAAAGTCTATTTGAAGGCGGGCGAATGCAAGCATGTCCAAATTACCGTTAACAAGGAGGATTTGCGATATTGGAATACAAAAGAAGATCGCTATGTTCTCGAACACGGTGAATACCGTTTTGAGCTATGCTCCGATTGCGAAACGGTCAAGCTTTCAAAGACTGTCGAAATCAAGGGCGAAGTAACAGACTGCCCCTATTCGAGCGACGTTTTGAAGATCTACCAAAACGCCGAGATTGACAAGATTACCGACGGTATTTTTGAGCAGATGTCGGGGGTCAAAATTCCTGCAATACCTCCGAAAAAGCCCATCCGTTTGGAGAGCCGATTCAGCGATATGAAGGCAACCTTTATGGGTAAAATCCTCTATGCCGCCGTACTTTCGGTTGCAAAGTCCGATATGAGAAAAGCCAAGAAAATGCCCGAGGGTGTAGAGAGGGATAATAAGATCAAAGGGGCAATATTCCTGCGCAGAATACTTGACTCCAACTCGATCATTACGATGTCTATGTCTGCGGGGTCAAGTTGTCCTTACAATATGGCAGAGATGTTTGTGAATCTTGCAAACGGTAAAATTATAAAAGGCCTTGGAAATTTGTGCAACGGAATCAAGGCTCCGCCACTTCCCAATGATAAGGAGAAAAAACATGGCAAATAAATTACTTGAAAAGAAAATATTTAATTCAAGGGTTAAATCGGATAACGTAAAGGCGGGCGAGAAATGGCTGGGTTATCTGATCGGCCCCGCAGGAGCATTGCTTCTGAATGCAGTCCTCGCTACATATTTGAACGTCTATTATACAGACGTTCTGAACTTGACCCATATCTGGGGCGGTATATTCCTCACTGTATTCCCAATCGTATCCAAGGTTATTGATGCGATAACCAATATCGTATTCGGTTATGTGATCGACCGCACCAAAACCAAGCAGGGCAAGGCACGCCCGTGGTTGCTTCTCTCCGCTCCCTTGGTCGCGCTTTCGGGTGTATTGCTCTTTACCGTTCCGCAGGCAAGCGAGGGTGTGCAGGTCGTATGGGTCATGCTTTCCTATAATCTGTTCTACTCCTTCGCGTACACCATTTTCAATATGAGCCACAATCTGATGGTTCCTCTGTCAACGAGAAACACAACAGAGAGAGGAAGCCTTTCGGTATTCAATCAGATCTCCACGATCATGATGAGCGGTATTCTTGTGGCGTTGATCTTCCCGATGGTCATTATGCCCATGCTCGGTGTCGATAAGGCAAAATGGATCGTGGTGATGGGTATTCTTTCTATTATAACGCTTCCGCTGATCCTTTTGGAATATTACTTCACCAAGGAGAGAGTTACCGAGGAAACGCAGGATACGGAAGAAAAGAAGATCCCGTTCAAAACGCAGCTGAAGCTCGTGTTCACCGATAAGTATCTGTTGATCGTATTTGCATATTTCTTTATTTACACGTTTGGTGTGAGTATGAAAAATCTCGGTCTTGTGTATTATTGCAACTACGTGCTGGGTACATATAACGACGGTATTACGCAGATGCTGGTATCGGTCATCGGCGGTGTTCCCATGGGCATCGGTATCTTTGCCGTGTGGCCGCTTGCAAAAAAGTTCGGCAAGAGAAACGTGACCATGTGGGGCTTTGTGCTGTATGCTATCGGCAGCCTTATCTGCTGGCTCGTTCCCACAAATCTTGTGGTCGTTCTGATCGGTCAGTTTATCAAGAACATCGGTGGACTTCCTTGCGCGTACGTATTCATGGCGCTCTTTGCCGATACGCTTGACCATCTTGAATGGAAAAGCGGTATCCGTTGCGACGGCGTAGCCATGTCCATTTATAACGTGATTGCAGTAGCCCTTGTCGGTATCGTGACAGGTATTTTCAATGGACTTCTCAGCAGTGCGGGATATATTGCACCGTCCCTCGATGCAGCAGGAAATACCGTTGCGGCAACTCAGCCCGAGGCGGTGCTGAATACCATCACCTTCTCCTTCGTAGGACTTGAAGTATTTACCGGCATCGTGCTTGCCGTGCTTCTTGTTTTCTTCTCGGTCGAAAAGACGATCGGCAGAAAGCAGGCGATCATCAAGTCTCGCCGCGGCGAAGATGTGGTGGAAGAATTCGCTCCTCTTTCGGACAAGGAAGCGGCTGCTTGGGAAAGAGAAAAAACAGAGGGCGAAAAGTATTACGAAAAGATTCAAAACGAGCTTGGCGGTAACTGATATGAAGGCAATACGATTAAAGACCGAATTTCTCACAAACCCTATCGGCGTGGATTTTCAAAA
>JBGUSX010000156.1:0-77797 GCA_045132775.1 Eubacteriales bacterium | reverse complement strand
TTGCGAGCTTCTTGTGCTATAATATTCATGGGAAGTTCCTTTCTGATACGGTAATGTTTGTTGTGGTGACTACATTATACCATATCTTTAATGAACTTCCTATTCTTTTTGGTTCATATCATTTTAACACATACATTTTCAAAAAAAATTTAAAATTTTTACAAAAAATTATTTTACTATCTCGCCCTCGCAAACATCTCCATCGTGTGTTGAAAGCTTGACCGAGGCAAGCTCTCCGTGCATTGCTCGGTCGCTTATTGATTTGACCTCAATGAAATCTGCGGTATGCCCATAAACGTATCCGTTTTGATAGGTCTCGAAGAGCACTTGAACGGTATCGTTTTCGGCAATAACGCGATCAAGAATTTTCTTTCTCGTCTCGCGGCTTATTTCGGTGAGGATATGAACACGTTGTTTCTTTACCTCCTCGGGTATCTGATCGGTCATGACTGCCGCCAGGGTTCCTTTGCGCTTTGAATAGGGGAAGACGTGTATCATCAAGAATTCCGCTTCTTTTGCAAATTCACAGCTCCTTTGGAAGTCCTCGTCGGTCTCTCCGGGGAAACCGACAATTATGTCTGTTGTGAATTTGACACCCGGCATAGCTTCGCGCAAAAGAGAAATACTTTTCATGGCACGTGCCGAGTTGTATTTTCTTTTCATCCTTGCAAGTACCGCGTCACTCCCGCTTTGGAGCGAGAGATGAAAATGCGGAGCAACAGATTTGAGGTCCCTTATTTTATCGACAAAATCGGGCTTTATCACGGTTGGATCGAGCGAACCCAGGCGAACTCTGCCTATACCGTTGATCTTATCGATCTCGCAAAGCAGAGAAGCGAGATCCTCGCCGTCTCCGAGATCGTCACCGTAGGAGCCTGTCTCAATTCCCGTAAGCACGACCTCGCGGCAACCGCCAAGAGTCAGCTTTTTGACTTCGTCAATAACATCATCAAACGGCTTTGAACGGATATTTCCGCGTGCGGCGGGAATAGTGCAATATGTACATTTTGACTCGCAGCCGTCCTCGATTTTGACATACGCGCGCGTGCGGTCAAATTTCTTTATTGACATACACTCAAACTCTGCACCATCGAGCTCGGGCACGCATATTTCCGCATTTTGATTTTTTCCGTTTTTAATAAGCTCGCATATCTTGTCCGTTACGGTCATTTTGTTTGAGCTTCCGCAAACGTAGTCAACTCCATCAATTGCCGCGACGGCTTCGGGGGAGATCTGCGAATAGCATCCCGTGACCAGAATGACAGCACGAGGATTGTTCTTCATCATACGACGGATCATCTGTCTTGCCTTGCGGTCAGATTCGGCAGTGACCGTGCAGGTATTTATTACGTATGCGTCGCACACGTCGGTGGGCGAGGCTATCTTGAATCCAAGCTCTTCAAGTCTTTCGGCAATCGCCTCCGACTCGTACTGATTGACCTTGCAGCCAAGAGTGAGGATCCCAACAGTATATTGTTTTTCCATACGGTCTCCTTTCCGAAAAATGTCCGTTAGATATTGTATCACAAAAAGAGAAAAATGTAAAGAGGAAGGTTACACTTTTGTTGCAGATCTGCGTTCCTCGCGCGGTGTTTTTCCAAATTCTTTTTTGTATTCGGCGATAAAATAGGAAAGACTTGAATAGCCGCATGCCATCGCAACGTCTGTTACCGATACGGACGTTGACAAAAGAATGCTTTTTGCTTTTGCCATACGAACGCTGACCAGATATTCCTTAAATGTCTTTCCCATTACAGCACGGAAAAGTCTGGCAAAATAGCTGTAACTCATGTGCACCAGAGCTGCGCATTCTTCTGCGGTTATTTCCGACGAGTAATTCTTGTTTATGTGATCGATGCATTTATGTATGAGTGAAAGATTTTTCTCGTTGATCTCAGTGGTTTCGGGTGCTATTGGGAGCATGGAATTCAGCATTTCCAGTAACAAAAGTGAAGCGAGTGCACGTTCGGTGCTATAAAAAATCAGCTCTTCGCTACCCAAAGCTTCGATCATATTTCTGAATATTTCCTTGAATTTATCGGATATGTCACATTTTTCAAAAAAGGCGCGCTCGCCTTTGTGTTTGAACAGAAAAGGGGATGTCATCCTCATCTGCTCGCGCCCGGGAAAAATGTGGAAGAGAAGTGAGGGATTGATCTTCAGGACGTAGTAGGATCCTGCCTCGTCACTGACAAGCTCAATACTATGAATTGTGTTTGCTCGGAAAAAGAGAAGATCGCCTGCAGTAGCGCGAACCTCGTCGTTATCAATGCTGACGCTGTATTCGCCGCCTTGCACGTAGATAAGCTCTATAGCAGGGTGTATGTGCGCGCGCGTGGCATATCCGCGCCTGCTGTGTATCTGTAGAAAAAACTCAATTCCGTATTCTGAAAGGCTGGAATTTTCTCGCTCAACGTAATACTCGGGCATATTTGACCTCCAATTCCATTGTAGAGATTTATTATACTTTGGTATGTAAGAATTATAACATATCTAAAGGGAAAATGATATAATTAAATTATAAATTAACCGTGTGTAGACAGAAATTTAATATTTTTGTCATTTTTCGAGTTTTAAGAAAGAAAAAAGAGCAGAGCAGTCAAGGTGGGCGGCATGTGCATGATAGTCTTTTGCGGAGGCACACCTTGCGTGTGTCCCTGCTTTTTTTACAAACAAATATTTAAAAAAACTTGACAAGATTTTCCCGGCGTGATATAATGAAAAAGCCAAATCAACTGAATACGTACGCAAGGGCTATTTCTGTCTATACGGGGATAACTGTATCCACAGGGATAGCTATATCTACAGGGGGTAACTGTATCTACAGGGATAACTGTACCTTTATTGCTATTTTCTCGTAATTTTATACGAATTTGATAAAATGCAAATTCCGTCTGAAAATTACGAGAAGTTCTTGCTGTTTCAGTTGGTTTGGCGACTATTGGAGTTTGCGTTTTTATGCGCTTACTTCGGTAGGCGCATTTTTTATTTTTAGGCAAGGAGGTTAAGAATGAAAACGAAAGGCAAAAAAGAGTATGTGCTATCTGAGGTGTTGATCATTTTAGGGAATTCAGATATTATTACCACATCATCTGAATTAGGTGGTGATATATATGATGAGCTCCCTGATATGGAACCCGACGACTAATTAAAAAAGGAGAAAAGAATATGAAAAAAAGAATAATCTTGATTTTTGGTTTGCTAATTATTACTATTGTTTCTGTTTTGGCAGTAACTGTTTTTGCGGATACGGAAAATGAAGATCCGACCCTTACGATCAAATCTAATACTTTGGAGCTTGAAAACGCAGTGTTTATGAATTATAAGATCGATGCAAATGGAATTGAGGATGAATCCTGTGTTAAGCTTTTGGTATGGGAATCTGCTCCTGCAGAATACACAAAAGAGAGTGCAGAGGGTGAGCTTTCATCCATACGTACAGAGGAGGACACGGGATATCTTGTGTTCCAATATGACGATCTTGCCGCAAAGGATATGACAAAGTTCGTGTACGTATGCGCTTATGCAGAGATTGACGGAATCGAAATATACAGTAAGCCTGTTAAGTTCAGTATAGTACAGTATGCGTATAATATGCTTAATTCGGACAACGTGCCCGAATACCTCGAGGGAATTCTTACAAATATGCTTGAGTACGGCGCGTTTTCGCAGTTATACTTTGAGCACAATACGGATTTTCTCGCTACCGATGAGGTAGCGAAGATCAAGGTCGTAAACGGAACGCACGCGGACGGCTTCAAGACGGGATATTACAAGGCAGGTACAAGTGTGACCATTACCGCAAATGAGGCAGAGGAGGGATATGTATTTTCGCATTGGACAAACAGCGCGGGCGAAGAGGTCGGAACAGAGACTACTCTCACTATTCCCGAGTGTGTGACCGAAACATATACTGCGGTGTATGAGGAGGCTGTGAAATATTCCGAGGGGCTTGCGTTTACTTCTAACGGAGATGGTACTTGTTATGTGAGCGGAATTGGTACTTGTACTGATACGGATATTGTTATTCCGTCTATGTCACCAGATGGGGATGATGTGGTTAAAATTGGGGCATATGCGTTTAGCACATGTTCAAATCTTGAAAGTGTGATTCTCCCGAATACTGTTAAGAGAATAGAAAAAGAGGCGTTCAGTTGGTGCTCTAATTTAAAGAAAGTGATACTTTCTGAAAACCTCGAATTTATTAGACAGTACGCCTTTCTGAGATGTACAAACCTCAGCGTAATAAGTATTCCTGAGAAAGTCACATATATTTCAGAGGGGGCATTTAGAGAGTGTTCTAGTATTGTAAGTTTAACGATTCCTGATGGAGTAACAACCGTGCATGACTATACTTTTTATGGTTGCAGCAATTTAACAGAGGTTATAATTTCAAACAATGTTACGGTCATACGTTCTAATGCGTTTAGCGGTTGTTGGAATTTATCAAATCTCGTGCTTCCTATACAGTTGGCATACATCGGAAACTATGCATTCCAATATTGCTTCAGCATAAATGAAATTGCTATTCCGAATACGATTTCAGTTATTAATGATGGGGTTTTTCAAGGTTGCACTAACATGAGATGTATAACAATTCCAAATAGCGTTAGAACTATTAAGGGACGAGCATTTCAAGATTGTACAAATCTGGTGACTGTTAACTACGGTGGAAGTGAGGAGCAGTGGGCTCAAATCAGCATAGATTCGTCGAATTCAAAGCTAAATGATGCCGATATCAATTATAACTATATTACTGAATGATAAATATGGGCTGACTCATGAACTGAGTTTCTAAAAAGAAAAAGCGGATGCTTTTACCTGAAAGGTGTTGAGCATCCGCTTATTTTGAATTAGTTTACTTTTATCGAAAACGCGGGGGTGGGAAGATTGTTTCCGTTATAGAGGTTTGCGTTTTCGTCGGGGGTTATACGGATGGAGAATGCGTAGTTCACCTGCGAGGTATCTGCCCCCTCAGGAACCGATACGGTAACTCTGCCGCGAGAGGTGAGTGTCGCCTTCGCATCAATCCTCGTTTCATAAGTGCCGACGGAAAAGCCGAGCACCTCAAGACCTACGCTCATGCGAGGATCCTGTCCTCTGACTATAAGCCCTGTGCCGACGTCTGTGAAATCGATGTATATCTCGCTCTTATCCTCGCTCAAGGTTGCGTAAATGGGTCGGGGCGACACTGCGTTTTGCAAGCTTCCGACTCCGTATTCCTTCGCAAGCACCAATTTTGCTACTCGCTCCGCGAGCTCCTGCTTTCTCGGTGAGTGCGCCCAGTCATGATAGTCCTCGTCTGCTCCGAGGTCCATATCAACCGTCAGAGTCATATTGGGGATGATATTGAGTGCGTCAAACTGCTTTGTTCGCGTGATATCGATAAAGGGGAAGTACCTTTCGCAATTTCGCGGATAGTCGGAAAGCTGGATATTGTAAATGGGGAAATTATATTCGAATTTTTCTCTGAGAAATGAGAAATATGCGCACATATCCTTGTCAAAATTGTCCGCAACGCGTTTCCAACAGCCCTCGCTCTCGCCCTGGAAGAAGATCATTCCCTTGAATGCCATGGGAATGAAGGGGTGGATGAGCGTGTCGTAGTAGCCGCCCTCGCGGCAGTTGGCACCGTTGAAATATCCAAGCTCATGGCAAAGCTCTGCCGGCATAAGCTCGCGAAGAGCCGCGCCGCCTGCCGCCATCATTACAAGTCCCTGAGGTACTCCGACCATTTTTGTGATCTCACTCGCAAAGTACCAGCCGAGGGCAGAGAAGGAGCGCGACGCCTTTTCGTCGGGGCGTTTCCACGTCCAATCGGCTCTTATAACGTCGGGGTTCGGGTCTGCTATATGGTTGAGGTTCTGCTTTGCGATGCCCTGCGCCTGATAGAAAAGGCGGAAATTATCGTTTTCGCTGAAATAAAGGCTTGGTGTAAGCTCCACGCATGGTGCCAAATGAAGCTCGGCGTTTGATTGACCGCATATAAACCATACGTCTCCTACAAGCACGTCCTCGAATACTGCCTCGTGTCCGAGGTCGTCCTTTATCGTCATTACCTGTGGTTCGTCGGTGTACGCTTTCTCGGCAAACACGAGCATGAATCTGTTATTCTCGTCCACTTTGGCGGTGACGGTCTCTCTCATAAAGTTGCCCGTGACGGTAGAGCCTACGCTTTGCGAAAATCCCCACACCTTGATCCTTGCTTCGCGCTGGACGACCATGTGCGAGGAAAATGCACCCGAGACCTTGAATTCGGGACATTTCCAATCTGAGACTATATTTTTATCTGCCTTTGTTTCGTAATATGACGGAAGAGCTACGGCTGAGTCCATAAAACACCTCTATAAAATACGTAATGGTCGACAGATATGCCGACATGACCGATTATATCATCAAAATGGAAAAAAGTCAACGCAATGGGGTGAAAAATGACAAAAAGTACTTGAAAAAAACAGTGAAATGAAGTATAATTATTGTGTCATTAAATAAAAGCGCAATTGAAAGGACGAAAATTATGAGTACTCTTCACGTTGTAGACCATCCGCTTATTGCACACAAGCTTTCTATTATGAGAAACAAAAAGACGGGATCCAAGGATTTCCGCGAGCTCCTCAATGAGATAGCAATGCTTATGGGCTATGAGCTTACCCGCGATCTTCCCCTGGAGGAGATCACTATAGAGACCCCCGTACAGAAAACTAAGGCTTACACCATTTCGGGTAAAAAGCTCGCTATCGTTCCGATCCTCCGCGCAGGTATCGGTATGGTTGACGGACTTCTTGATCTCGTTCCCGTTGCAAAGGTCGGTCATATCGGTCTTTACCGCGATCCCGAGACACATCTTCCCGTAACCTACTACTGCAAGCTTCCCGCAGATATCGATCAGAGAATAGTTATTCTCGTTGACCCCATGCTCGCGACAGGTGGCTCTGCAAGTGATGCGCTCACAAAGCTCAAGGAGCACGGATGCACTCATATCAAGTTTATGTGCCTTGTTGCAGCTCCCGAGGGTGTTGCAAAGGTTCAGGCGGATCATCCCGACGTTGATATTTACGCCGCGGCTCTCGACGAGAAGCTTAACGATCACGCATATATCGTTCCCGGTCTCGGTGACGCGGGCGACCGTATATTCGGCACAATTTAAAAACAGAATGGCGAGGGGGAATCCTCTCGCCATTTAATACATTTGATCTTAATAAGGATAATCAATGCAGATCTTAGTTATAAAAAAGAATGACGCAGGTCAGAGGCTTGACAAATTTCTTACGAAAGCAGTAAGCGGACTCCCTGCGTCGCTTATGTATAAGTATATCAGAACAAAAAAGATAAAGGTAAACAGAAAGCGTTGCGAGCAAAAGTATATTTTGCAGGAGGGAGATGAGATACAGCTCTTTATCAGAGACGAGTTTTTTTCCTCTCCCGAGAAGGACGACGGTGCGCTCTTTCGCATTACCCCGAAGCTTGATATTGTGTACGAGGATGATAATATTATCCTCTGCAACAAGCGGCCCGGTGTGCTCGTTCACGAGGACGACAGCGCCAAGGACAACACGCTTATTATGCATATAAAGGCATACCTTTATCAAAAAGGGGAGTATGATCCCGCCGACGAGCAATCCTTTGCTCCCGCACTCTGCAACAGAATAGACAGAAACACGGGCGGTATCGTCATCGCGGCAAAGACTGCGGAGGCTCTTCGCGTAATGAACGAGAAGATAAAGAATGATGAGATACGCAAATTCTATCTTTGCGCAGTTCACGGAAAAATGCCGAAGCGTGCAGATACTCTGACGGGATATCTCAAAAAGAACAGTGCGACAAACCTTGTCACGATATCCGACAAGGAAAAAGACGGGTACAAAAATATTATCACAAAATACAAGGTCGTATCCGAAAACAGAGACACGTCCTTGCTTGAGGTCGAGCTTGTAACGGGAAGAACGCACCAGATAAGAGCACACATGGCTCATATAGGTCATCCGCTTTTGGGTGACGGGAAATACGGTATCAACCGTGCTGACAGGGCAGACGGATATAAATATCAGGCACTTTATTCATACCGCCTGATATTCAATTTTAAAAATGACGGTGCGCTTGGATATCTTTCGGGAAAGCAGATTGCGCTTAAACCGGAATCTGTCTGGTTTTTAAAGGATTATGCAGGCTCGGAAGAAAAGGTGGCAAAAATAATAAACGGATAAAAAGGGGGGAGAGAATGAAAGGCTTTGTCTTTAAGCACAAAAATGCTTTGTTGCTTATTTTGAGCGGCTTTTTAACGGCTCTCCCTCTAATTGTTACCGAGCTCGGCTTTTTGCAGTGGGTGTCTGTTACGATAGCCGCGTGGGTGCTATTATCACTGACGGAAAACCGCGAAATAAGACTACGCAGGCTTTACGGCATGGGAGTTTTGTTCTTCTCGGTATATTATGCGACGGCATTCCATTGGTTTTTCTACATGTATCCGCTTGATTTTGCCGGCCTTTCGAATGCCGAGTCATTGGCAGTCGTGATTCTTGCTTGCTTTGGAATAGGAATATTTCAAGGGTCACAAAGCGGTCTTGTTTTTTTGCTTTTCGGCAAGATTTCAAGAGGTCGTTTAGCTTCGAAATACAAGATTCTTATGCCTTTTATCGCCGCTTCGCTATGGGTAACGTTCGAATGGTGGCAGACTGTTGGCTGGTGGGGAGTTCCTTGGGCGAGATTGCCTCTTGGACAGATAGATGCTCCATTGGTCGTAAGAAGCATATCTCTTTTTGGTTCTTACTTCGTGACGTTTGTCATTGTCTCGGTTGCTTTCTGTTTTGCGCTTGCCCTGAGGCAAAAGAAAAATGAAAAGCTGTTTGCTTACGTTGCCCTTGGAATTTTCTGTGTCAATCTCGCCCTTGGATTTGCCGTTACGTTGACATATAATGAAGGTGGGGAACCCGTCAAGGTTGCCGCGCTTCAAGGAAATATATCCTCAAGTGATAAATGGGATTCAGACAGTGCGGAAAGGATGCTGAATATTTATAATGATCTCACCGAGAAAGCTGCGGATGAGGGGGCAGAAATAGTTGTCTGGCCTGAGACTGCGCTCCCATACGTTTTGTTTGACAGTGATGTTCTTGTTGAATTTGTAAGCGATTTGGCGAGAGACAACGAGGTAACAATTCTCGTATCTGCATTTACCGTTGATGAGGAAAGCGAACAGAGGTATAACTCGGTAATAGAGGTCAGACCGGACGGGAGTTTTGGTGAAACCGTATATTCTAAACAGAGACTTGTTCCTTTTGGGGAGTTCGTGCCAATGCGAGAATTTGTCACCTTTATTTTCCCACCGCTTGCAAATATTGGTATCCTGGAGGATGATCTGCTAGCGGGGAGCGAGAGCGTTGTTATCGACAGTGAGTCGGGAAGGATTGGATGCGCATTATGCTTTGATTCCATATATGAAAATGTTATAGCAGATTCTGTAAGAAACGGTGCAGAGATCATTGCTATATCAACAAACGATTCTTGGTTTTCTGATTCTGCTGCGCTGGATATGCACAACGCACAGGCTCGTTTGCGTGCGATGGAAAGCGGAAGGTACGTAGTCAGATCTGCCAATACGGGTATTTCATCTGTTATTGACCCTATGGGAAACGTTGTAAAGAAGCTAGGAGCACTTGAAAGAGGATACGTCGTATCCGACGTTTCTCTCCGTGACCAGAGCACACTTTATACCGTCATTGGAAATCTTTTTGTGTATTTATGCGTTGCTTTTTGTGTTTTGACAGCGTTCATAGGTCTTTTGGATAAAGGCAATATGAACTTTATTAAGGAATATTAAGTTTGATCGTTGTGTGAAAAAAAGGTGAAGAAATCTATTGACATTTTTGCTTTTAAAGTGTATAATATAACCACAAAATTAAGAAAGGAGATTTTTCAGAATGAAAAAATCTATCATCAAAGTTATTGCATTTGCACTCGTAGCAGTTATGATGTGTGCAGTTCTCGTTTCTTGCGGCGGACCCTCTGGCGAGTATACCGGTAAGGTTTACAACCTCAAGTTCTCCGGCTCTGAAGTTACTGTTTCCTGGAAGGGTCTTTTGGACACCTATACCATGACAGGTGAGTTCGAAATGGGCAAGGATGACGATGGCAATAAGACCATTTCCTTCACATGGCCTGAAGGCGAGAGCTATGCAGATGACATCATCTACGGCGGCGCAAAGGCATTCTTCGGAAAGAACCTTAAGTACAATGAGGGCAGCGACGATAACGGTAAGTACATCGAGATCTCCGGTGCAAGATTTGACGCAAAGAAATAATTTCTGATATAAACATAAAAAGGGCATCTCAAGAGAGTATATCACTTTCTTGAGATGCTTTTTTTATGGAAAACTGAAAAAGATTTTTGTCAGATAAACCGACAGTTTGACTGATTTTTTTAGAAAGCTATTTACAGAAGTTAAAAAAAGTGATATAATTAGCGTGTGTGCGATAATTTTGGGGAGGATAATATGAAAACCGAATATAAATATCTCGGCAGAGTGAATTCTCCCGAGGACGTAAAACAGCTTGATAAAAATGATATTGATACACTATGTGGAGAAATTCGCGACTGCATAGTCACGACAACCGAGAAAAATGGGGGACATTTAGCCTCTAATCTTGGTGTTGTTGAATTGACGGTCGCCATACACCGTGTTTTTAGTTGCCCGAAGGATCATATAATTTTTGACGTTGGTCATCAGAGCTATGCTCACAAGCTTTTGACCGAAAGATTTGACCGTTTTGACACCTTGCGCAAATCAGGCGGACTCTCGGGATTTACAAACAGAGATGAGAGCGAATACGACTGCTTTGGTGCCGGTCACAGTTCTACAAGTCTCTCCGCAGCGATAGGATTTGCGGAGGCGGATAAAATAAAGGGAAGTGACGCATATACTGTCGTTGTGCTCGGAGACGGTGCTTTTACCGGCGGTATGATACACGAGGCACTCAATAATCTTAATAAGGACCTTACCAGACTTATAATTATTCTCAACGAGAACGAGATGTCTATATCAAAAAATATAGGCAGGTTTGCGGCAAGTATTGCAAGGCTTCGCAAGAAGAACAGCTACTTTAGGGTAAAGAGATTTACGGTTTCCTTCATCAAAAAGATACCGCTTGTTGGAAACGCAATATTTAAGGGGATCAGAGGACTGAAAAAGACGGTTAAAAACGCTCTGTACGGTAGTACGTATTTTGAGGATCTCGGTCTTTATTATCTCGGTCCTGCCGATGGAAATGATTTTGAGAGTGTAGAGGCTTTGCTTAAGCACGCAAAGAATGCAGGTGAGAACGTTCTCGTTCACTTAAAGACGCAGAAGGGTAAGGGATACGAGCCTGCAGAGACGAATCCCGGCAAATATCACGGCGTTGCACCCGCATCAAGTGTGGTATCAGAAACAAGCTTTTCAAGAGAATTCGGCAAAGCATTATGCGGTCTTGCGGAAAACGACGGTCGTGTATGTGCAATAACCGCCGCGATGAGCACGGGAACGGGGCTTGACTGCTTTGAGGAAAAATACAAAGAAAGATTTTTCGACGTAGGTATAGCGGAGGAGCACGCGGTCACCTTCGCCGCAGGACTTGCCGCAAACGGACTTTTGCCCGTTTTTGCGGTATATTCCACTTTTCTGCAGAGGGGATACGATCAGATAATTCACGATGCAGCATTGCAGAATTTACCTGTTGTGCTTGCTATTGACAGGGCAGGCTTCAACAATTCTGACGGAGCGACTCATCACGGAATATTTGACGTTGCGTTTCTCTCGCAGATACCCGGGGTGAAGATCTATGCGCCCGTGACGTATCGCGGACTTGCGCGTTCTCTCAAGCAGGCACTTTATGAGCCCAGCGTATCTGCGATAAGATACCCCTCGGGTGCGGAAAGCGGCAAGATTGTCGGAGAATTTTATCCGGGCGTTGGATATGATGACGTTGGAATAAGAACGGATTTTGATGAAATGAACCCGCCCGAAAATATCATAATTACTCATGGCAGAATAGCGGCTGAATGTATTGAAGCGAAGAAGATTCTTGAAAGTCGAGGTAAACGCGCGGGAATAATACTTTGTGAGTATATTGCACCTTATTCCAAACTTGCCGACGAAATATCGCTAGTTGTTTCGGACAAAGGAATAAGAACCGTAACGTTTGTTGAGGAAGAGATCAGATCGGGCGGATTTGGAATGTTGCTTTCAGATGAGATGGTACGCAAGGGCTATCTTAAGGGAGTGAAATACACAATTATGGCGGCAGACGATCCTTTTGTGAAGCGCGAGGCAGGGCAGACGTACTTGGAAGCCGCAGGGCTTTGTGCAAAAAACATAGCAGATAATATCTACAAATAATACTAAAGCGTATTGATTACATTATTTTGAGTCAAGGGAGGGTGATGAATATGAGCTTTAGCGAAAAAACCATGCATTCACTCGAATTTGATAAAATATGTGAGCTTCTTGCAACTTTTGCTCCTACGGAGGGGTCAAAAAGCATGGCAAGGATGCTCACACCGAGCGAAGACATTGACACAGTACTGAAAAAACAGAGACGAACAACAGATGCAAAAAGACTTTGCGACGCAAAGGGTATGCCTACTTTTGGCGGAGTTCGCGACGTGTCGGAATCCTGCGAACGCGCAGAGAAAGGTGCGATACTGACCCCAGGCGAGCTCTTGGCGATTGCGGCGGTTTTACGTACGTCAAGATCGCTTACAGACTACTGTCACGGCAATCATCTTTTTGATACTGTTCTTGATGAGATATTCGACCGTTTGATGCCAAACAGAACTCTTGAGGACAAGATCGTAAGGTCAATTATCTCAGAGGAGCTCATTGCGGATGAGGCATCCGACACGCTTGCAAATATCCGCAGGCAGATCAGGATAACAAACAACAAGATAAAAGAGACTCTGCAAAAGTACGTCCAGAACGGAACGCACTCAAAATATCTTCAGGAAAATATAGTAACTACCAGAAACGGTAGATACGTTATTCCCGTAAAGGCGGAGTGTAAAAACGAGGTTAAGGGTCTTATTCATGACACCTCCTCATCGGGTGCGACGATCTTTGTAGAGCCTACTGCCGTTGTAGAGGCAAATAACGAGCTTCGTGTTCTTCAATCTAAAGAAGAACACGAAATAGAAAAGATACTTTCCGCTCTTTCTGCTCTTGTTGCCGATTTTTCGGATTCTATATGGTTAAACTACAGAAATATTACCGAGCTTGCTTTTGCTTTTGCTTGTGCACAGATGTCCTACTCTATGAATGCAAGCGCGCCCACGGTCACAGAGGAAAAGCTCATACACCTAAAGAGAGCAAGACATCCTTTGATAGACAGAGATAAGGTCGTACCGATAAATGTCATCTTGGGTGACGGATACGATACGATGATAATTACGGGTCCGAACACGGGAGGAAAAACCGTAACCCTCAAAACACTCGGACTGTTTACACTTATGGCGCAGGCGGGGCTTCATATTCCCGCAGATGAAGGAAGCAGTGTTTCCGTGTGTGAAAACGTGCTTGTTGACATCGGAGACGAGCAGAGCATCGAGCAGTCGCTTTCGACCTTCTCGTCGCACATGGTAAATATCGTTTCATTTATGGATAAGGTGTCGTCGCGCTCGCTTGTGCTTTTTGATGAGCTTGGCGTCGGAACCGACCCTGTAGAGGGCGCGGCTCTTGCGGTTTCGATAATCGATCACGTAAGAAGCAAGGGGGCTATGTGTGCCGCTACCACTCACTATGCGGAGCTCAAGGCTTATGCGCTTGATACACAGGGTGTTTGTAACGCATCCTGCGAGTTTGACGTAGAGACGCTTAAGCCGACTTACAAGCTGATAATCGGCACGCCCGGAAAATCAAACGCTTTTGCAATATCCGAGAAGCTCGGTCTCTCAAGAGAGATAATTGAGCATGCGGAAAATTACGTAAGCTCGGATAACAGAAAATTTGAGGATATAATCGGTCAGCTTGAGGCTACGCGAATTGAAATGGAGCGTAATCGCGAGGAGACCGAATCAATGCGAGAGGATTACGAGCGATTCAAGGTTGAATCGGAAAAAATTATAAAAAAGAAGCTTGACGAGGCGGAAAAAGAACTGCAAAAAGCACAGTCCAAGGCTCAGAGCATGGTGGCAAGCGCAAAGGCATCAAGCGACTTTATAATGGAGCAGATGGAAAAGGTCCGCAAGGCGAAGGAATCCGACAGACTTGGAAGTGAGCTTCAAAACGCAAGACGCGCTGTGCGTGAGCATCTCCGCGAAAACTCAGACAAATACGACCCTGTAGAGAAGAAAACGGACGAAAACTACGTTCTTCCGAGAAAGCTCAAAAAGGGAGATGAGGTTATCATTATGACTCTCGGAAGCAAGGCAACCTTGCTTGAAGACCCCGACAAATCGGGCAACGTAAGAGTTCAGGCGGGTATTTTGCAGACCAGAGTGAACATCCAAAACCTAAAGCTGTGCGAGGACGAACCCACCGTACAGACCGGAGACAAAAAAGTCAAGACGTCGACTTATACCGTAAACCGTTCCTCTAGCTTTAAGGACGAGATCGATCTTCGCGGCATGAATGGCGACGAGGCTTGGCTTGCCGTTGATAAATACTTTGATGAGGCGATACTTTTCGGTTTTAGAAAGGTCAGACTCATTCACGGAAAGGGAACGGGGGCACTGAAAACAGCACTTTGGAAGTTCCTTAAGGGTGACAAGCGTATTTCCTCCTTCCGAATAGGACAGTTCGGAGAGGGAGACGGCGGCGTAACTGTTGTTGAATTAAAATAAAATATATATAGGAGAATAGCTATGGCAAACGTAAAAATTACCGATCTTTATGATCTTTCGCATACCCTTGCAAAAGATTATCTTTCAAAATTTGATTATCCGTGGGAGGCTCTTGCCGGAATAAAGGACGTGATACTTGAGATCGGAGCTACTCTCGATCCCGAGCTTTACGAGAAACGTGGTGAGGACGTTTGGATCTCAAAATCAGCAAAGATATTCCCGAACAACTACATCGCGGGTCCTTGTATCATAGGACACAATACCGAGGTGCGTCCCGGCGCGTTTATTCGCGGAAGTGCGCTTGTCGGAGAAAACTGCGTTGTTGGTAATTCTACAGAGCTCAAGAACGTGATACTCTTCGATAATGTTCAGGTTCCTCACTATAATTACGTCGGTGACAGTATTCTGGGGTATAAGTCGCACATGGGCGCAGGCTCGATAACGAGTAACGTCAAGTCCGATAAAACCCTTGTAGTTGTTAAGACACAGGACAAGAGTGAGAGCTTCTATACCGAGAGAAAGAAGGTAGGAGCAATGCTTGGGGACTTTGTTGAGATAGGCTGCGGTTCGGTTCTCAATCCCGGAACAGTTGTCGGAAGAGAAGCTTCCGTTTATCCTCTCTCGTCGGTTCGCGGAATCGTGCCCGAGGGACATATTTATAAGGCGAACGGAAATATCGTAAAAAGAGTATAAAGTAAAACAATAAAAGATCGGAGATTAATCTCCGATCTTTTATTGTTTATTTAGTTTCGTTAAGGAACTTTTCGTACCAGAACATGCCGTAAGTGAATGCATCGTACATTCCGTCCTTGTCCGCTTGCTTGAGAATTGCACCTGTCTCGGACTCGATGACCTGAATAAAGATCTTTCCGGGAACCTTGATGCCGTTTGTCTCGGTATAAGACATTATCTCAAAGATAAGAACACATCTTTCGGAAAAATCTCCGTAGCAAATAGTATCCTTTTCTCTTACCAAGGGTCTGTTTTTGTAATAAAGGTATGAGCCTTTGACCTGCTCGCGTGCTTCTGCCATATATATCACCTGCTTGAAAACAAGCTTATCCTTTCTTGATTTTATACTTGTATCAATATATTATACCATAATAAAGGTGTCAAGTCAACAAGAATTTGTTATTTTTTGAAAATTTGCTCATTTCTGCATAAATGGGTGCGATTTGATAAAGTGATCCTGAGCCTTATTTTGCGGAAAAGCGAGGGCATAGAAGATATCGGCAGATTCTCCGATCATCCTTTGAACAGAGGACTCGGGAGCATCGGCGGGCTTTGTAACAATGTTTATCAGGCTTGTTTTTCTGACGTTTGACAAAAATTTGCGACCGCACTCACTTGCACCGAGGAGAACAGTGTATTCGGGGAGCGAATGAGTCAGCTTATCCGATACGCCAAGAATGGAGAAGAGTATAACTCTGTTTATTCTCGCGTCGGTATATTTCGAATTGTAAGATGAGGCGAGAAGCTCGCCAATGGTATTTGAATCTTTGGCAGCACGGCACACACGCTCAAGTATTCCGCAGCCGTCCTCGGCAATGTGCTCACCGCCACAGGATCTCATTGCTGCGCGGGACACGATCTCGGCAGGAGTCATCAGATTGAAGAAGGAGAGTATTTCCTTTTCAACATTGACGGCGAATACAGGCCCCAGACCATTGTTCTTTGCCCTCACAAGGGCTTTGAGTGAGATTTCAGGTATGTGACTGCTAAAAACTTTTTCGATATCATCATTCGAATTTTTGAGTTTCTCACGTATTGCGGATGCGCTCGGAAACTCGCCTGAATGAAGCTCTTTATCATTGTATGACGCACCCTCGCGCTTTATAGGAATAATATCGAGTTTTGCATTGAGCTTTCTGATAGCTGCGACGTAAGAAATGCCGAGAATGTCATTTGAAAGAAGGGAAATATCCTTCCCACACAATCTCCTTATTGCTTCGAAATATGCAGAAGCGGAGCCCATCCCTCCGCATTGCAATTCGTTGTATACAGAGGCAAACTCAGGCGAAGTGATTGCATTGGCGGCTTGCTTCAGAACCGAAACGTCACCGCACTCACTGCCAAAGCTTATAGCGTCGACTCCGAGAGATGCAAGGATATGGACGCCTGCATTGGCAAAGCCTTCGGCAGAAAAAGAGGAGTAGGGAAAGGGAAGCTCGACGACAAGATCGGCTCCACCGTATATCGCACCTTCGGCGCGTGTGTACTTGTCGAAAATAGCAAGCTCGCCGCGTTGCGTGTAGTTGCCGCTCATAACGCAAATAATGCAGTCGTAGCCCATAGAGCGCAGAATATCTATCTGTCGCTTGTGTCCCGAGTGAAACGGATTGTATTCGCAAATAATACCGGCTGTGCGCATATTTCCTCTCCTTTCCAAGATCATATTCCAAGTATAGCATTTTTAAAACTGCATGTCAAGACCACCGCGTTCTATTCTTTGCAAAAAATGAAAAACTTGACCAAAAAATCGAAAAAACCTCTTGACAAAATGCAATTCATCATATATAATAATTAAAGTCGTGTTTTATGTCTGTATGAAGGGAAGGAAAAGGTATGATTTTAGACGTTGGTCCGCTTCTCCGCGGAGAAAAGAACCGAATAACGTTTGATTATACTCTAACCCCCATTCCTATGGACAGAGTGCAATTTAAGGACGATGCTCACGTAACGGGTGAGATCACCGACAGTGCGGGTTATATGCAGCTTAAAGCCGAGGCTCATCTTGCGTATGAGACCGAGTGCGCAAGATGCCTTGATACCGTAAGCGGCGATTTTGTGCTCGATTTCGAGAGAGTCGTTGCTGATGAGGGAACACTGACCGAGGAACAGATAGAGGATAACGTTGACGAGTATGTCATTGTCGAGAACGGAAAGCTCGATATCGACGAGCAGCTCGCCGAGGCTCTCCTGCTTGATTTTCCCAGAAAAGTGCTCTGCTCGGAGGATTGTCCCGGACTTTGTCCAAAGTGCGGAAAGTCATTAAAGGGTGGCGATTGCGGTTGCCCCAAAAAAGAGATCGATCCGCGGCTTGCAGTCCTTGCAACTCTGTTACAGAAGGAAGACGAAGAATAAACGCTTCAAAAAGTAAAAAATTATTTTATATAATCGACGGCATACAATAAGTGTGCTTCGAGAGGGAGGTTCAATATGGCAGTACCGAAGAAGAAAGTGTCCGCAGCACGCAGAGACAAGAGAAGATCCAACAACTCCAAGCTCACAATGCCCGGACTTGTAAAGTGCTCCAACCCCGCATGCGGTGAGATGCTTAAGCCCCACTGCGTATGCAAGGTTTGCGGCTACTACAACGGCAAGAAGGTTCTCAACGTAAAAGAGGCTTAATCTGACCGTAAAAGTGTAAAAAAGAACTCTTTTGTGGAGTTCTTTTTTATTTTCAAAAAGATTTTGCTATTAGGCTTGATTTTTATCGAAAATCGGTGTATAATATCCATTGGTTTATTATAGATTATCAGGAGGAAAGAAAAATGAGTGAATGTACACACGATTGCTCCTCGTGTTCCCTCAATTGCCCCTCTAAAAACGGCGGCATACCCAAGGATGAGGCGAACAAGGGAAGCCATGTAAAGCATATAGTAGCTGTAATGAGCGGAAAGGGCGGAGTTGGTAAATCTCTCGTCACCTCAATGCTTGCAGTCCATCTTTCGCGCAAGGGATACAAGGTCGGTATTCTTGACGCGGATATTACGGGTCCCTCTATCCCCAAGGCTTTCGGAGTTTATGCCGACGTTGAGGGAGACGAGAATGGAGCCATGCTCCCGCCCGTAACGCAGACGGGAATCAAGGTAATGTCCGTAAACCTTATGCTTGAGGACGAGACAAGACCTGTAGTCTGGCGCGGATCTCTTATTGCCGGAACTGTAAGACAGTTCTGGACAGACACCGCGTGGGGCGATCTTGATTTCCTTTTGGTAGATTGCCCTCCAGGAACGGGCGACGTACCGCTCACGGTATTCCAGAGCCTTCCTATCGACGGATGCGTTATTGTATCGAGCCCCCAGGATCTCGTTGCAATGATCGTAAAAAAAGCGGCAAATATGGCGGATATGATGAGTATTCCCGTGCTCGGTCTCGTTGAGAATATGAGCTTTGTTAAGTGTCCCGACTGTGGCAAGGAGATAAAGATCTTCGGTGAGAGCCATATCGACGATATTGCAAACGAATTTGGTTACGACCTGCTTGCAAAGATACCGATCGACACCTCCGTTGCATCTCTTGTTGACAAGGGAATGATCGAGTATATTCTCTGCGACTACCTTGATTCTGCCGCAGACAAGATCGCCGAGCAGTGCGCGAGAAAGGCATAAGATGGTCAAAAAAGCTTCACACAAGGCGCGTGGAGGAGTTTTGAAGCTTCTTGTTCGTATTGCAATCATTCTCCTGAGTATACTGCTTATTGGAATAATATCCGTGATCTCTGTCAGTGAGTACGTTCGCATCTCAACGAACGGTGAAATATATCCGAATGCGTTATCAATTGAAGATGTGGACAATATTGACTGTATCGCTGTTCTCGGTGCCGGACTGAAAGCGGACGGAACGCCAAGCCACATGCTTGAGGACAGAATAAAGGTCGGTGTTGACGTTATGATGGCGACAGGGATAAAATACATCCTTATGAGCGGCGATAAGTCGGGTGAATATTACGATGAGCCTGCGGCAATGAAAAAGTACGCAGAGTCTCTCGGGATTGAAGCTGATCGAATCCTTATTGATGAGAAGGGATATTCAACGTATGAGAGTATGACTCGCGTCAAGGATGAGTACGGATTTGATCGCGTTGTGGTAATAACGCAAAAGTATCACTTGCACCGTGCTCTCTACATATCAAGATGCTACGGTGTCGATGCCGTGGGTGTATCTGCAGATCTCCGCGGTTACAGAGGACAATCGGTGCGGGAAATACGCGAAATACTCGCAAGGGTAAAGGACTTCTTTATGTGCATATAAAAAATGAGTCGGTTATTAAAAAACCGACTCGTTTTCTTTTAATTAACAAAAAATACTTGAAAAATATGATAATATGGTGTAAAATAAACTAATTACAAATTGTAAAGGGAAGGAACCCTTTTGGGACTTGAAATGATACCAAAAACAACGGAATTTTTTAACGGAAAAGTCAGACTACATACGGTCAACACTGACCGATTCAAAATGTCGCGTTTTTCGATCAACTTTGTGACAAAAAGCGATAAATACAGAACGCCGCTTACAAGGCTTATGCTCTCCGTAATGATGCGCGGATCCGAGAAATATCCTACGGTCACCGCAATAAATAAAGCGCTTGATGAGCAATACGGTGCAACGGTCACACTGCGAAACGTCACCGTGGGAGAGAAAAGTATAAACAAGATATCCTGTAAGATCTTAAAGGATTCTTACGCTCTCGAAAGTGACGGTAGCAGTATCCTTGAAAATGTAATAGCTATTCTTTCGGATATTCTTTTTAATCCTCTCAGGGATGAAAACGGACGCTTTGTTTCTTCATACACAGAAAGCGAAAAGCGCATTGCGATAGACGCAATAAGATCAAAAATAAACGATCCAAAAGTGTATGCATCCGAGCAATGCTCAAAATATATGTTTGAGGGCTCGGAATATGCCGTTGCAGGTGACGGAAATGAGGCTTTGGTTGAATCATTCACCTCCGCAGACATTACTGAAAATCTTGATAGATTTATGCATGATTGCAGCGTTGAATGTTACTACATCGGAAGTGAGTCACACGAATACGTTGAGTCCTTGATTAGCAAGTATTTCAGTTTTGAAAATGACGGTTTGTGTGACGCTTCTTATACCGAGCACGCATATCTTACGGATCGTAAAGAAGCAAAATATATCGAGGAAACAAATGACGTCTCGCAAGGCAGACTTGTACTCGGTTACAGGTGCGGTACCGTACTCTCTGACAGGGATTATTACGCTATGGCGATGTTTAACGAGATATTCGGTGGAGGGTCGGTGGCAAAGCTCTTTATGAACGTAAGAGAAAAAAAGAGCCTTTGCTACTATTGCTATTCAAGCCTTCACAGTGCTACTGGTACGATAAAGGTAGGATGTGGAATAGACCCCGAGAAAAAGGACGAGGCACTCGAGGAGATCGCCATCCAGCTTGATGCTATGAAGAGCGGAGACTTCACCGAAACCGAGATGGAAACTGCAAGAAAAACGCTTATTTCAGGATTCAGACAGATAAGTGACAGTCCTGCGGCGATAGAAGCATTTGAATTCAGACGGCTCCTCGCGGGTGTTTCGGAGAGCGTTGAGAGTTGTCGTGATGAGATAATGAAGGTTACTGCCAAAGACGTTATCGAGGCGGCTCAAAAGGTCGTTCTTGATACGGTCTATTTTTTGAACGGAAACGGAGAAGAGGAGGATTACGATGAGTAAATTTGAAATGTTTAACTCGGATCTTCTCGGTGAAAAATACTATAAGACCGTTCACGAAAGCGGACTTACCGTGTGCGTATTCCCAAAGGATATGTCAACCACATACGGCGTTTTTTCTGTCAATTTCGGGGGAAATACGACGAGGTATTCCAAAAACGGAGAAGAAGTTGTAATACCGCAGGGATGTGCTCATTTCCTGGAGCACAAGCTTTTTGACAATCCCGACGGAACAAATGCGGACGATAATTTTTCTGCCCTTGGCGCATACTGCAATGCCTATACGTCCAACGACAGAACCGCATATCTCTTTTCAACGACAGACAACGAAGAGCAGTGTCTTGAGGAGCTTATCAGGTTTGTGATGAGTCCCTATTTCACAGATGCTACCGTTAAAAAGGAAATAGGAATAATCGCACAGGAAATAAGAGGGTGTATTGATGACCCGTATGACCGTTGCTACATCGGAATGCTTGAGGGAATGTATCACAATGATCCCGTCAAGCTCGAGATATGCGGAAGCGAGGAATCGATATCCGAGATCACGCCCGAAACCCTTTACAGATGTTGTCAAGATTTTTATATTCCGTCCAACATGCAGCTTTGCGTAAGCGGAAGGATAACACCTGAAAAAGTACTCTCGATCGTTGATGATATGATAGAGGAAAGTACTTGCAAGCCCGCAGAATTGGATTCGTTTGACGAGCCTGAAAACGTTGTATCATCATATACCGAAAGGGAAATGCCCGTTGGAAAGCCTATCTTTTCAATTGGTGTAAAGGATGTGCGTGTTCCGAGTAACTCTTACGAGAGATACAAGAGAAGCGAGACTGTCAATATTCTTTTAAATATGATGTTTTCGGAGGCAGGGGATTTCTATCTTGAAATGCTTGAAAAAGATCTCTTATCGCCAGGTTTTGATACAGGGTACAGTGCAAATGCTACCACTGCTTACATTATGATGTCGGGCGAAAGTAGCGATCCTGAGTCTCTGCTTGTCGAGATCAAAAAATACATAAAAAAGTGCATTGAGAACGGTCTTGACGAAAGAGATTTTATCCGCGAAAAAAGATGTATGTATGCATCTTACGTATCTGAATTTGACAGTACCGAGGATATTGCATTTGCGATGAACGGATATGCTTGGGAAAATCTGGATCTCTTTGTTTATCCGAGCCTTATAGATAGTATAAACTTTGAAGATGTAAGGAATATCGCATGCGAGATATTCAAGGACGAATTTTTTACTCTTTCGGTCGTAAAACCGATTGAGAAAGGAGAAGAAAATGTTGACTAAAACAGTAGTTTCATTCCCGGGACTCGGGATAGAAAGTTTTGATCTTGACAACGTTGCGTTTAATCTGGGTGGCAAATTCCCGGTGTATTGGTACGGAATAATCATAACCTTAGGCATAGTTCTTGCCTTTGTTTATGCATCATTCCGATGCAAATACGAGGGTGTAAAGGTTGACGATCTTATTGACGTAGCCCTTTGGACTGTGATCCTCGGTGTTATAGGCGCAAGACTGTATTACGTGTTAACAACACTGGATCAGTATATTCCCAAGCCCTTTAATTTCGTACAATTCATAAAAAATATTTTCAATCTTCGTAACGGCGGACTTGCGATATACGGAGGAATAATCTGCGGAATACTCGGCATCGTGATAGCAACCAGGATCAAGAAGATGAACACCATAAAGCTTATGGATATGGCGGGACCCGGAGTAATGATCGCGCAGTCGCTCGGAAGATGGGGAAATTTCTTTAACGGCGAGGCATTTGGAGGACAGATAGCAGAGGGACACCCCTTGTACTTTATGCGTATGGGTCTTTTATCAAATAACACTATCGCGGACTTTGATACGTTTGAAATGGTGTACGTCCACCCGACCTTTCTTTATGAGTCGCTTTGGAATCTTATCGGATTCATACTCATAAACATCTTCTACAAAAAGAAAAAGTTTAACGGTCAGATAGCGTGTATGTATCTTGCCTGGTACGGCTTCGGACGTTTCTTTATCGAGGGACTCCGCACCGATAGCCTGTATATTCCCGGCACGGAAATTCGCATTTCCCAGCTTGTAGGAATACTTTGCTTTATCGTATTCGGCGGCTTGTTGATAGCGGGTCTTATCTACTCAAAAAAGTTCGGCGATCCCGAAGCAAAACTAACAAAATTTGATCAGATTATAAAGCCCTCCATTGATCAGCATCCCGTTTTCTTCAAGAAGGCGGAAAAGGTCGTTGCAGGCGGCGATATTATCGACGAAAAAACAGCACCCGAAGGAGAAGAAAAAGATGGCACAGATAATTGACGGAAAGGCGATAAGCCGACAGGTCAGAGAAGAGATAGCGGCAGGAACTCTTGCTTTTAAAGAAAAGTACGGATGTGCGCCCGGACTTGCCGTGGTGATAGTCGGAAGCGACCCTGCATCGCAGGTTTACGTTCGTAACAAAAAGAGAGGCTGCGAGGAGGTCGGCTTTTACTCGGAGAGCTATGAGCTTGACGAAGAGACAACGCAGGAAGAACTCATCGCACTTATTGAAAAGCTGAATAACGACGAGAAGATACACGGAATACTCGTTCAGCTTCCATTGCCCAAGCACCTCAACGAGACAGAGGTCCTGCTTAAGATCAAGCCCGAAAAGGACGTTGATGCATTTCATCCGTATAACGTTGGAAAAATTATGATAGGAAACCACGATCTTCTGCCTTGTACTCCCGCGGGAGTTATGGTGCTTCTTGAACGTTCTGGTGTTGACGTGTGCGGCAAAAAATGCGTTGTGATCGGTCGTTCGAATATAGTCGGAAAGCCCATGGCAATGCTTTTGCTACATGCAAACGGCACGGTAACGATCTGCCACAGCAGAACGCAAAATCTTAAAGAGATCTGCCGAGAAGCAGATATTCTCGTTGCATCGATAGGCAAGCCCGAATTCGTGACTGCGGATATGGTCAAGGAGGGCGCGGTTGTCATAGACGTTGGAATAAACCGCCTTGAATCCGGAAAGCTCGTAGGAGACGTGGCGTTTGCAGAGGTTGAGCCGAAGGCTTCTTACATTACACCTGTTCCCGGAGGCGTCGGACCTATGACTATAACAATGCTGCTCAAAAACACATTGACAGCCGCAAGTATTGCGAGAAACAAATGAAAATTTACGATTACTGCACAAAAAGGTCGCTCATGCGGCCTTTTTTGCTACGACATTGGATTTTTAGGTGTCAAACTCTTGACACCTTTTGCAATATATGATATAATTATAATCTATAATTATAAGTGTGTCAAAAGGACAAAAAATGAGAGAATACCGAATTTTGCCCGATGCGGAAATGCAAGCGCAGAGGGAATACGTCAAAAAAATAAATATACTGAACTGCGGTGAGAAAAAATATGCCTACGTTCAGACATTTGGCTGTCAGCAGAACGAGGCAGACAGCGAAAAAATAGCCGGAATGTGCGTGTCAATGGGCTACACCATAACCGACTTGCCCGAGATAGCCGACTTGATAATGGTCAATACTTGTGCGGTTCGCGAGCACGCAGAGCAGAAAGCACTGTCAATTATCGGACAGTACAAGCATCTGAAAGCTGTAAAGCCGAATATGCTTATCGGTGTGTGCGGTTGTATGGTAACGCAGGAGCACCGCAAGGAATCTATAAAGCACAGCTACTCTTACGTTGATTTCGTGCTAGGAACCTCATCACTTCACCGTCTTCCCGAGCTTGTTTTCAAAAAGCTCGAAAAAGGAAAACGCCTTTATTGTCCCGAGGAAAAGGAATATCTTGTTGCAGAGGGACTACCTATATACCGCGAATCCACATATCGTGCGTGGGTGTCGATCATGTACGGTTGCAACAACTTTTGTACCTATTGCATAGTACCTTACGTTCGCGGACGTGAGAGAAGCCGTCGCCCCGAGGCCATAATCGCCGAGGTCAGAGGACTTGTCGAGCAGGGATATAAGGACATAACGCTACTCGGACAGAACGTAAACTCTTACGGTAAGGATGCAAAAAGCGACGAGGGTGAGACCTATGATTTCGCCGATCTGCTTGCTGACATCGACAAGATAGAAGGTGACTACTTCATTCGTTTTATGACCTCGCACCCAAAGGATGCGTCTGACAAGCTTATCGATACGATAGCCTCATCAAAGCATATAGCGCATCAGTTCCATTTGCCGATGCAGTCGGGAAGTGACAGGATACTCAAGGCAATGAACCGCCACTATGACACCGAAAAATATTTACGTACGGTTGACTATCTTCGCAAGAAGGTTCCCGACGTAACGATATCTTCGGACATAATAGTCGGATTCCCGGGCGAGACCGACGAGGATTTCGAGGGAACTCTTGAGATGCTCCGTCGAGTCAGATTTGATATGACGTATTCGTTCATTTATTCTCCGAGAAAGGATACTCCCGCGGCGGCAATGGATTGCCAGATTTCCGACAGTATCAAGGGCGAGAGAATGAACCGTCTGCTTGAGACGCAGAATGAAATAGCACTTGAAAGGAATAAGCCCCTTGAGGGCAAGATAATTAAAGTTCTTTGCGACGGACCGAGTAAAAACAATGAGAGCGTATATTCGGGTCGCAGTGAGGGAAATAAAATAGTATTGTTTGATGGAAATGAGTCGGATATCGGCAAATTCATCGAGCTTAAGATCACACGCGCCGAGACCTTTGCGCTCTACGGCGAAAAGATAAACTGAAAACAGAGAGGAAAACTAAAATGACTATATTTGAACTTGCAACAGAGCTTGGAAAAACCATCAGAGAAGACGAGAGAATGATCCGTATGGAGAAGGCAAAGGAAGCCTACGAATCCAGCGAAAAGATCGGAAACCTTATGATGGAGTACGGAATTCAGCAGCAGGCACTCACAACTATGGGCGACGGTGAGGAGATCGACACCGATGCACTTACACGCATTCAGGACAGAATTGACGAGATCTATGCCGAAATTACTGCCGATCCCATTTTTAAGGAGCTTGACGAGGCACAGCAGGCTGTAAACGAGCTTATGGAGAGCGTGAACAATACTATCATGTTTAACGCAACGGGACAGACACCCTGCACACATGACTGTTCATCCTGCTCCGGATGTCACTAAAATCCAAGTTAAAACTACAGAAGCGAGGAAAAGACCATGACTCCGATGATGGAGCAATACTTCGAGATAAAAAATAACTACAAGGACTATCTTCTTTTTTACCGTCTCGGTGACTTTTACGAGATGTTTTTTGACGATGCCATCATAGCCTCGCGCGCACTCGAGCTGACACTCACGGGCAGAGATTGCGGAGAAGCCGAAAGAGCACCTATGTGCGGTGTTCCTTTCCACTCAGTTGATACCTATATCGGCAGATTGATCGAGCAGGGCTTCAAGATCGCTATCTGCGAGCAGATGGAAAATCCTGCAGAGGCAAAGGGAATAGTCAAGCGTGACGTTATAAGAGTTATCACTCCCGGTACGCTCATTGAGAGCGAGCTTTTGTCCGATAAGAAGAATAACTATCTTTGCTCTCTTTATCTTGGAGAATTTGAAACAGGAATATGCTTTTGCGATATTTCTACCGCGGAAATATATGCCACTTCTATATCGGGAGACGGAATCGAGGCGAAGCTCCACAACGAGCTTGGCACGTATTCCCCCGTCGAGATCGTAGCAAACCTTAACTCAATGAAGTTTGCGGAAACCGCGAAATTCATTGAGGGCAGACTTGGCGCAATGCTCAACGACAGTCAGTATAAGCGTTTTGAGTATGAGTCTTGCCTTGAAAGAGTAAAAGCACAGTTTACCGACACTCTACGCGAGGACGATGTTGCCGATAAGGCGATAGTCTGCGCGGTTGGAGCGATGCTTGATTACATTCAGGATACGCAGAAAAAGGATATTTCGTATATCAATAAGCTCAACCTCTATTCAAACGGACAGTATCTTGAGCTTGACGTAAACACGAGAAGAAATCTTGAGCTCACGGAGACCTTGCGCACAAAGGAAAAGAAGGGAACGCTCCTTTGGGTTCTTGATAAAACGCGCTCTTCTCTCGGAGCTCGCCTTTTGCGTAAGTGGGTAGAGCATCCGCTTATAAACGTCTCTCGCATAGTCCGCAGACAGAACGCGGTCGAAGAGCTGTATAATAACTTTATGCTTCGCGAGCAGATCTCTGAGCTTCTTGACGAGGTGCTTGATCTTGAACGTTTGATGACAAAGATAGTTTACGGTACCGCAAATGCCAGAGATCTCCGCGCGGTTGCGAACAGCACGCGCATTCTTCCCGAACTTAAAAAGCTTATCAGCGAATGTACCTCAAACGAGATGCAGAGCATATATTCCGAGCTGGATACTCTTGAGGATATTTGTAATCTCATCGACATCTCAATATCCGAGGACGCGCCCCTGACCGTCCGTGAAGGAAATATGATTCTCGACGGGTATAATGCCCAGGTCGATGAATACAGAAAGATAATCGACCATGGAGACGAGTGGAAGGAGCAGATAGCGCAGAACGAGCGTGATGCAACCGGAATAAAGAACCTTAAGGTTGGATATAACCGCGTATTCGGATTCTACATAGAGGTAACAAAGTCGCAGATAAATCTTGTTCCCGACAGATATATCAGAAAGCAGACGCTATCGAACTGTGAAAGATACATTACGGAAGAGCTCAAGGAGATGGAGGCAAAAGTGCTGGGAGCAGCTGACAAGCTCAATCAGCTCGAGTACGACATTTTCTGTGAGATAAGAACCGTAGTTGCAGAGAACAGCACGAGAATACAGAAGGCTGCTGCGCTTGTCGCACAGATAGACGTATATTACAGCCTTGCCACCGTTGCTGCAAAGAACAGATACGTTCGTCCCGAGGTTAATTCGTCGGATGAGCTTATCATCAAGGACGGAAGGCATCCCGTTGTCGAGCAGTTTGTCAAGGACAGCTATTTTGTTCCAAATGACACTCTTCTCAACATGAAGACCGACCGCCTCCTCCTCATTACAGGACCGAACATGGCGGGTAAATCTACGTATATGAGACAGGTCGCGCTTATTACACTTATGGCGCAGATCGGCTCGTTTGTTCCTGCTGCGGAGGCGACGGTAGGCATAGTTGATAAGATCTTCACGCGCGTTGGCGCATCAGATGATCTTGCATCGGGACAGTCAACCTTTATGCTTGAGATGAATGAGGTCGCTTACATACTTCGAAATGCTACGAAGAAGAGCCTTATCATATACGACGAGGTCGGACGCGGAACCTCGACCTTTGATGGAATGAGTATCGCACGTGCGATAGTTGAGTATACCGCAAGCCGCAAGATAGGAGCAAAAACGCTCTTTGCAACGCACTATCATGAGCTTACAAGCATGGAAAACGAGTTTGACGGAATAGTCAATTATAACATCGCCGCAAAGAAGAGGGGCGACAATATTACCTTCCTTCGAAAGATCGTTCGCGGTTCTACCGACGATAGCTACGGTATAGAGGTCGCAAAGCTCGCAGGACTTCCGAACGAGGTCATCAAGAGAGCAAAAGAGGTTCTTGCCACGGTCGAGGAAAGTGCCAAAAACATAAAGCTTACCGACGTTGAGGAGAAGATCGAGGAAAAGGACGATACCCTTATCAGCTTTGACGATCTTGTCAACGAGCAGGTAATAGAAGAGATCAAAAATACCGATATCAATACTCTCTCACCGTACGAGTGCATGACGCTTGTATTTGAGTGGAAGAAGAGACTCGGAAACTGATGAAAGGAGAGACCACCTGTGCCGAATATAAATATTTTATCATTTGAGGTCGCCAACCTTATCGCGGCGGGTGAGGTGGTTGACAGACCTGCATCCGCCATCAAAGAGATGATAGAAAACTCCATAGATGCGGGCGCGAAGCACATAACCGTTGAAATACAGAACGGCGGAATAACCTTTATGCGCATATCGGACGACGGATGCGGAATGGAGCCCGATGATCTTCCGCTGGCAGTAAGAAGACACGCAACCAGCAAAATTAAGACTGCCGAGGATCTTGACGGTATCTGTACTCTCGGATTTCGCGGTGAGGCATTGGCGGCAATAAGTGCGGTCGCTGACGTGAGGATCATATCAAAGCCTCACGATGCGCCCATTGGAGCCGAGCTTGAGGTTCATTGCGGAGAGATAATGGACGTTACCGAGCGCGGATGCTCAAACGGAACCACCATAATAGTTGAAAATCTCTTTGCCAACGTTCCTGCAAGAAGAAAATTCCTAAAGAGAGACGTAACCGAGACGACTGCGGTTTGCGCAAACGTTGAAAGGATAGCGCTGTCTCACCCCGAGATCGCGTTCAGACTCATAACCGACGGACAGGTCAAGCTCGAGACCGCTGGTGACGGAAAGCTTATAAGTGCAATATATGCTGTTTTCGGTAGAGACTTTTCAAATAGACTTTTGGAGGTCAACGGAGAATACGACGGAATAACGGTAAAGGGATATATCGGTAGATCTGATAATGTCAAGAGTAACCGAAATTACGAGAACTTTTATATCAATAAGCGATATATCAAGAGCAGGACCGCAAGTGCGGCAATAGAGCAGGCATATACCTCGTATATGCCAAGCGAGAAATTTCCCGTATGCGTTTTGTTCCTGACACTCAATCCCACAAGAGTGGACGTTAATGTGCATCCCGCAAAGCTCGAGGTGAAATTCTCGAACGAGAAGCCCGTATTTGAAGCGGTTTATTATGCCGTAAGACAGGTACTTGAGGAAAACACGGAGCGCCCCGAGATAGTGGTTCAGAAAACAAACGGCGTCAGAATGTCCGATGCGTTTATCCCCGTTGAGAGAGAGCAATCACTCAAAGCAAGACAGATATCCATCGAGCAGTCTGCACCTAAAACAATACCCACAAGTAGCCCTGTAACGAGCGCGCGTATACAAAGTGTTGAAACGCGCATTCCGGAGCCTGTCAAGGCACCGGCAACACGCGAAGCTGTAGTTGAAGAAACAAAAACCGAAGTGGCGAAAAAAGAGCCTATGCAGCTTCCGACTCCCGAGGAGTACGTAAGGGAATACCTTATGGAAACTCCCGAGATGAAGGCAAGATACGACAAGGCGATGCGTGAAAATCCCATGACTCCCGAAAAGATAAGGAGTATGCCGGCATTCAAGGAGCTTGAAAAAAGGCTTGCGCAGATTACGGGAGTGAAAGTGGAGGATGAACAAGAACCCACCCACGCTACGCCTGTTGTTACGGAAACGACTGTCGCCTCTGAACCTGTCATAGCTCCCGAAACTGAAGATCAAGTTGATAAAAAGATCGAATCAGATTCAGCTGTCAGACCGCATTACAGAATCATTGGCGAAGCATTTAATGCGTACGTGATCGTAGAGGTCGGCGAGAAAATACTTATTATCGATAAGCACGCCGCACACGAAAGGATCATTTTCGAGCAGCTCAAGAAGAATATGTATTCCGCATCGGTGTCCTCACAGCTTCTTATGCTCCCGATCGAGATAATGCTTATGAGTGACGAGGTTGCGGCAATAGAGGAGTATAGACGCGAGATCGAGGCGGTAGGATTTGAGTTCACCACCTCGAGAAATATGATACTTGTCAATGCTTTACCCGTGGGTATCGAGCAAGACGCTGTGGCGGATATGTTTACCGTCATAGCCGACAGAATAAAGAACGGAACGGGAAACGTTGAGATCACAAGAAATATCGTGTTTGAGAAGGCGCTTTATCAGGCATCCTGCAAGGCGGCAATAAAAGCGGGAAGAGAATATCCCGTCGAGCATCAGAAGTGGGTCGTTGAAAAGCTTATGGAGATCCCCGACATCACTTTCTGTCCTCACGGACGTCCCGTTGCTATGGAGCTTTCCAAGAAGAATATTGACAGACAATTCGAACGAACCTAAAAAAATAATAAGCCCGTCGCACTGTTTTGCGTCAGGGCAAAAGGAGCAAAGTTATGTTTGAACTTTTAGCACAGGATGGCAGAGCGCGCAGAGGCGTTCTCCATACAGTACACGGAGATATTCAGACCCCCGTGTTTATGAACGTCGGTACGTGCGCCGCGATAAAGGGCGGTGTGTCGACAATGGAGCTCAATGAGATCGACTGCCAGGTTGAGCTTTCCAATACCTATCACCTTCACATCCGTCCGGGTGACAGGCTCATATACGAAATGGGCGGACTTCACAAGTTTATGAATTGGGATAAGCCTATACTTACCGATTCGGGCGGATTTCAGGTGTTTTCACTCGCCCAGCTTCGTAAGATAACCGAAGAGGGTGTAAGGTTTCAGTCTCACGTAGACGGAAAAAAGATATTTATGGGTCCCGAGGAGAGTATGCAGATCCAGTCGAATCTTGCATCAACAATAGCAATGGCATTTGACGAATGCATCGAGAACCCTGCACCGTATAAGTACGTAAGAAACTCCATCGACAGAACTACTCGCTGGCTTGAAAGATGCCGTGCCGAGATGGACAGACTCAATTCGCTCCCCGAGACTATCAACAAAAGCCAGATGCTCTTTGGTATAAACCAGGGTGGAACCTATGAGGATCTTAGAATCGAGCACATGCAGAGAATTGCAGAAATCAATTGTGAGGGTTACGCTATAGGCGGACTTGCCGTAGGTGAGGAAACCGAGGAGATGTACCGTATAATTGATGCGGTAGAGCCCTTTATGCCTAAAGATAAGCCGAGATACCTTATGGGAGTCGGAACTCCTTGTAATATTCTTGAAGCAGTCCACATGGGAGTCGATTTCTTCGATTGCGTAATGCCCTCAAGAAACGCTCGCCACGGAAACCTCTTTACCTGGGAAGGTAAGATGAACATTTGCAACGAGAAATATGCCAAAGACCCAAGACCGATATCTCTTTCGTGCGATTGCCCGACTTGCCGCAATTACAGTCGTTCGTATATCAGACACCTTATTAAAGCAAAGGAGTCACTAGGTATGAGACTTGCGGTTCAGCATAACCTCTACTTCTACAATAACCTTACAAGGAAGATAAGGGAGGCGCTTGACGGCGGATACTTCGAAAGCTTTTATCAAAAATACCATATCGCACTCGGAGAAAGAAATCCCGATTGACAAAGAGGCAAAAACATGATAAAATATGTTATATTCGATATGGACGGAACGCTGCTTGATACAGAGTCCGTTTATATGCGCTCTTGGATTGAGACAGGCATTAAGTGGGGGCTCGACCGTCGGGTTATGACCGATATGTATGTTCCGTTTATCTGCGGAAGAAGTGTGGAAAGCTCCAAAAGAATCTTAAAGGACTATTTTGGTGAGGATTTTGATTCCGAAGGCTTTATGAGTGAGAGAATGGCACTTTACAGTGACCTTACCTCAAAGGAATTACACTTAAAAAAAGGATGCCGCGAGTTGCTTGATTTTCTGAGAGAACAAGGTATTCCAATGGCTGTTGCCACGTCGACAGTTCCCGAAATAACCAACAAAAATCTTAAAAGAATGGGACTGGTTGACTACTTTGATGCAATAGTGATGTCAACAATGGTAAAGCGCGGAAAGCCCGCCCCCGACATATTCATAGAGGCGGGAAGACGGATAAACGCCAAGGCCGATGAATGTGCCGTTTGCGAGGATTCATACAGCGGAATATTTGCGGCACACGCGGCAGGAATGAAGCCGATACTCATTCCCGACTTGCTCAAGCCCACAAAGGAGACGGATGCGGTCACCTATGCGACCGTAGAGAGTCTTCTTGACGTAATAGAAATCATTAAAAATGAAAATAAAATAATTTAATTCGGAGGATAAAATTATGTCACAGAAAAACGGATTAGTAGGATTGATCGTAGGAATTACCGCAGGAGTTGCAGCTGCAACCGCAGGTACACTTGCTGCTCTTAAGGTAGCAAATGAGATCAAGGACGATTCTCACGAGACAACCATCGTTTCCCCCAACGAAGAGAACCTCATCAAGCTTACGTGCGGTTCTTCAAGCTTTGCAAAGGGTCTTACTCTTATTAAGGTCAAGGCAGAGAACAGTGTTGATCATTGCGACTTCAGCTTCCTTGTAGGCAAAAACTCCAAGATCTCTTTCAACTGGATCGATGACAATAACTGCGAGGTCTACATCAGTGATAGCAAGATAAAAAGAATATGCAACGTTTCCTTTGCAGAGGAGATCGTTATGAAGATCTATGCGGAAAAATCCGAGGCGGAGAAAGCATAAATCGCAAAGGTAGGATAAAAAATGATTATTTCCAGACTTATACTTGAGGACGTTCTTGCGGTAGCTATGTCTACAGGCGCAGATTTTGCCGAGGTGTATGCCGAGAGAACAAGAAATAACGGTCTGCGCTTTCTCAACGGAAAGATAGACAATGCCAACGACGGAGTTACTTCGGGTGTTGGAATCCGTGCATTTATCGGAACGAGAACCGTATACGCTACTACAACCGACCTTTCGCGCTCGGGACTTATCCGTTGCGCAAGAGCAGTTGCAGATGCACTCGGAGAGAGTAACGCGCAGGTGTCGATTCACCTCACAGAGCGTATCTTTCCGAATATTCATCCCGTAAAGATACTTCCAGGAAGCACTCCCATGAAAACGAGAACCGACATTCTCAAGGAGGCGTGCTTCGCGGCAAGTGAGAAAGATGAAAAAATAAGACAGGCTATGGGTAGCTTGGTCTCAACCGACCATACTATACTTATCGCTAACAGTGAAGGTCTCTATACATCTGACAGACACGTAAGAACCAGGATTGCAGTTCAGGCTGTTGCATCCGACGGACACGAAAATCAGTCGGGAAGTGCGTCACCCGGACGCGGAATGGGTCTTGAAATGTTTGATTTCATCGATCCCAGGTCTGTTGGTATCAAAGCTGCAGATCAGGCACTTGTCAACCTGCGCGCAGATTACTGTCCCGCAGGACAGATGACCGTTGCCATTGAAAACGGCTTTGGCGGAGTTATCTTCCACGAGGCCTGCGGACATTCTCTCGAGGCTACAAGCGTTGGTACGGGAACCTCGCAGATGTGCGGAAAGCTTGGTCAGAAGATTGCAAACGAGAAGGTAACGGCTATTGACGACGGCACCATCCCGGGCGCATGGGGCTCGGTAAATATCGACGACGAGGGTCACGTAACACAGAGAAACGTTCTCATTGAAAACGGAATTCTCAAGAGCTATATGATTGACAGACTCGGTTCGCGCAGAATGGGAATGGATATGACGGGTAACGGCAGACGCGAGAGCTTTATGTACGAGCCTACCTCCAGAATGACAAATACCTTTATCGCAAACGGACCCGACAAGAACGAGGATATCATCAAATCTATTGAATACGGTCTCTATGCAAAGAGCATGGGCGGCGGATCGGTAAATCCTCTCACAGGTGAGTTCAATTTCGGTGTTAATGAGGGCTACATTGTCAGAAACGGAGAGATCTGCGAGCCCGTACGCGGCGCATCGCTTATCGGAACCGGGTCGCAGATCCTTATGGATATTGATATGGTCGGACAGAATCTTGAGACTGCACAGGGAATGTGCGGATCGTCCAGCGGTAGCGTGCCTACTGACGTAGGTCAGCCTCTTATCCGCGTATCAAAGATAACAGTAGGAGGTCGCTGATATGGATTTCAAGGAAATAAAGCAGATAATCAAAAATGCTTGTGAAAAATACGGCGTGAACGAATATGAAATGACATATTCCATAGGCGAGAATATCTCGGCTGAAACTCTCAAGGACGAGATAAGTGCATTCAGCTCGGGCGAGAGCGCAAGCCTCTCATTCCGTTGTATCGTTGACGGACATATGGGATATGCATCCACAAGCTTCTTCGATGCCGATGAGATCGAGGATCTCGTTATCAGAGCATCCGACAACGCAAGGGCTATAGAGAATGAGGATGTTGTTGTTATTTTCAAGGGATCGGAATCCTACGGAAAGATCACAGCTCCCGAACCTGAGGTTGCTGATGCCGCGGAGCTTAAAAATAAGGCTCTTGAGCTCCAGAGAAAGACCTACGCCACGGATAGCTCTGTTGTTGACGGCACACAGTCCATTGCTATGTCCTTCAGAGATGAGATCTATCTGTACAATTCGCACGGTCTTGAGCTTTCCAACAAGGTTGGAATGACGGGATGCTACGTTGCGGCAGTTGTAAATAAGGACGGAGAATCCCGTGATAACTTTGAATTTGCTGAGTCTATTCACGGTGAAAAGTTCGACGAGCTTCCCGCAAAGGCGGTAAATGGCGCGCTCGAGAAGATCGGCGCAGAGGAGATCGCCACGGGTAAGTATAACATCGTAATCGACGGTACGCAGATGAGATCACTTCTTTCTGCATTCTCACCTTCATTCTCTGCAAAGAATGCGATCCTCGGAATGTCCTTGCTTGCCGGAAAGGAGGGAGAAAAGATCGCCTCCGACATCGTAAGTATCACAGACGACGCGATGAGAGAGGGTTGTCCCGTACAGACACCGTTTGACGAGGAAGGTGTTGCAACGTATAAGAAAAACGTTGTTGAAAACGGAGTTCTCAAAACACTTCTTTACGATCTTACAACTGCAATCAAGACAGGAAAGCAGACGACTGCTAACGGTCGCCGCGGAGGAAATATAGCACCCTATAACTTTGCTATCAGCGCAGGAGAGAACACACTTGACGAGCTTTTCGTAAAGGCCGAAGACGGTATTTACGTAACCGGTGTTAAGGGACTTCACGCGGGTGCAAATGCGATCACAGGAGATTTCTCTGTCGAGAGCGAAGGATTTTTGATCAAGAACGGCAAAAAAGCAGGACCTATCAAGTCCTTTACCGTTGCAGGAAACTTCTTTGAGCTCCTTAAGAGCATCGATTCGCTTTCAAATGAGGTTAAGTGGGGAATACCCGGTGGATTTACCGTTTTCGGATCTCCCGACGTGCTTATTAGGGATATGAGCGTCGCAGGAAAGTGATAAATCGACGTATTTTTGCAAAAAAATAAAAAAAAGAGCGTTTTGTCAAAGTAGCTTGAAAAAACTATTGACAAAACGCTCGTTCTTATGTATAATATAAGAAGGTATATTATACCTTAGAAAACCCAAGGAGGAAAAATCAAATGCCACCAATCCTGTATGCCGTAATCGGCGCAGTCGTTGGCATTGCACTTGGATTTTTCGTAGGTTTTCTTATCAGAAAAAAGATCGGCGAAGCAAAGATAGGCTCTGCAGAGGCGGAGGCTAAGAAGATCGTTGAAGATGCTAAGAAAAACGCAGAATCTGCAAAGAAAGAAGCGATGATTGAAGCTAAAGAGAGCATAATGGCTCAGCGCAACGAGCTTGAACGCGAGATCAAGGAAAGACGTAAGGAGATGTCCCGTCTTGAAAACAGAGTTGCCCAGAAAGAGGAAACTATTGATAAAAAGACAGAGGCTCTCGAGCGTAAAAACGAGCTTCTTGATAAGAAGATCAAAGAAAACGAAGAGATCCGTGAGCAACACAACGAAGTATTAAGACTACAGCTTAAAAGGCTTGAGGAGATCTCGGGAATTACCGTGGAAAGAGCAAAAGAAGAGCTCTTTGAGCGTGTTGAATCCGAGACCAAGCACGAGTTGGCGCAAAGACTTGATGAGCTTGAGGCTCAGTTCAAGGAAGAGGCTGACGAAAAATCGAAGAATATCATCTCTCTTGCGATCCAGAGATACGCATCGGATCACGTATCCGAATCGACAGTGTCGAGCGTAGCACTTCCCGGTGAAGAAATGAAGGGGAGGATCATTGGTCGTGAGGGAAGAAATATTCAGAAGATCGAAACATTGACGGGTGTCGAGCTTATCATTGACGACACACCCGAGACCATCACACTTTCGGGCTTTGATCCCGTAAGACGAGAGGTCGCTAGGATCGCACTTGAAAGACTCATTTCCGATGGAAGAATACATCCCGCAAGAATTGAGGAAATGGTCGAGAAGGCACAGAAAGAGGTCGAGGCATCGGTCAAGCAGGCGGGCGAAAGAGCTACGTTTGAGGTCGGTATCCACGGCATCAACCCCGAGCTTGTTAAATTGCTTGGCAGACTCAAGTACAGAACGAGCTACGGACAGAACGTACTTAAGCACTCTATAGAGGTTGCATTCCTCGCGGGCATCATGGCAGATGAGCTCGGAGTTGATTCCAACCTTGCAAAGAGGGCGGGACTTCTCCACGATATAGGAAAAGCCTTCCCGCACGATGTAGAAGGATCACACGTTGAGATCGGTGTTAATGCCGCTAAGAAGTATAAGGAGAGCCGCGAGGTCGTACATGCTATCGAGGCACACCACAATGACGTTGAGCCCAAGACAATAATCGCCGTACTCGTACAGGCAGCAGACGCGATCAGCGCCGCAAGACCCGGAGCACGCCGCGAGGATATGGAAAATTACATCAAGCGTCTTGAAAAGCTTGAGGAAATAGCAAAGAGCTTTAACGGAATCGATAAGGCGTTTGCAATCCAGGCAGGACGCGAGATCAGAGTAATGGTCAAGCCCGAGGAAGTAAATGATGCCGGTATGAAGGTCATCGCACGTGAAATGGCTGCGAAGATCCAGGCAGAAGTCAAGTATCCCGGACAGATCAAGATCAATCTTATTCGCGAGAGCCGCGCAGTCGACTACGCAAAATAATTCAAATATGCAGAAGTCTCTGTAATCTTTGTTCCTTAGTTACAGTTAAGGATTTAATATATATTTTAACATAGAACACAGATGAGAATAAGCACGGCGAATGCCGGATGAAATATATTTGATAAAGCAAAACCGCAACGGATTATCCGTTGCGGTTTTGCTTTATTTGAATTCTTCAAAAATATGTCTTATCTGCTCCTCGGCTTCATCCGCACGGAGCTTATCTGCGGCATAGGCTTTGCGCAGAAGATCGTAGGGAACGTAGTTGTCGTATTTCTCAAAAACGGGGATCTCACCGCTTTCTACAAGCGCATGACAGTCAATACCGTCTCGCTCGACGCGGTTAAGAAGATGAGTAATAAAGTTGAGATCCGTTATCTTCTCCATTTTGAAGGTAATGTAATAGCAGCCCTCAAACTCTATGCCGTTTATATTGTTTTCCTTAGCGTTTTTCTGAATAAACTTACGCAAAGTCCTGAATGAACGGGTACCTAGCCAGGGGAAAAGGCACCACGAATAACCGCCCAAATGTACCAAGGAATGCTCAAGCATACCTGTGTTTCTCGCGGTCTTTCTTGCTTGCTCTATGCGTCGCATTGCATTTTCTTTCAGATATGGATAGACAGTATCTTCCGCAAGGATCTGTTTCATTCGTTTCAGTATCTTGGTGTGTATCTCGCCGAAGTCTCCTGGCCAGGATATCTCCATCTTGCCCTCAACCTTTTTAACGTAAACAAGCTTGTGCTGGATATCGAGCTCTTCAACCTCCCAGACACGACCCGCAAGAGCAAAGCGGTCTCCAACGGGAGGAGGAGTGGTTATTGTGCCTATCTCGTCTGATCCGCATCTAACGGTGAAATCCTCATTGTCCTTAAATACAGCGTAGAATTTAAAGCTCTTAAGTAGTCTCTCACCCGTAAGCCCAACTATCAGACCCTTTTCCTCGGTCATCTCGATAAACTCGTTGTTGAGCATAGAAACAAGCAACGTCTTATAGTCTTCCTTGGATACTTCCTTGAAAGGAGGAAGAGAAAGGACCCGCTCGGCAAGTCGCGCGGCGGTAAGCTCGCCCGAGGAAGCCAGCATTGAAAGAGTTTGATGGAAAAGTAGACTGAAGGGTAGCTTTTTCCTTTGCGGAGGCTCGATAAAGCGTTCCTCAATGTATAGCTGAATGATAGCAATTCCACGCAAAAGCTCCCACGGAATAAGCTGAGGGAGAGGAGTGTTTGGAAGGGGATCTTCCTCGCGGAAGACCATCATCATTTCGGGCGGATCTCCGCGTCTGCCCGAGCGACCGAGTCTTTGAAGAAAATTCGAAACTGTGTTTGGCGCCTCGATCTGTACGACACGTTGAAGCCTGCCGATATCTATTCCAAGCTCCATCGTAACAGTGGCGCAGGTGACAGCTATATCCTCATCGTTTCGCATCTTCATTTCGGCTTCTTCTCGGAGAGAAGCGGAAAGATTGCCGTGATGGATGAGAATTCGTCCGTCACTGTCACCGCGAAGAGATGAGATCTGACGCAATGTTGCGCAAACGTACTCGGTCTCCTCACGCGAATTTGAAAAAACAAGAGCCTTTTTGTCTTTTACGCAATCATATACGTATTCATATCCCGGGTCAATGTAATACGGCTTTTTTTGTTTTGTATTTGTGTATGGATCGGGAGATGTGGAGGCTGTTTCGATGTCTCCCACATTAGCTTCAGTTGCTTCTTTTTTCTTTTTTTCGTCGGGAGTTTCGAGCTCGGGATTTTGAATATAGAAATGCTCAAGTCCAAGTCGCCAACGTATTTTTTCCTGTGTAAGAGATGGGACATCAATATCCCGTCCGGAGTCCGCACAAAGCCACTCTGCAGCAAGGGAAGGATCACCTATCGTTGCAGATAGTCCGATTCTTCTGGGATGATATCCAATAAGATGTCCGATACGAGATAATTGACAAATTATCTGATTGCCCCTGTCAGTACCCGTCAACGTGTGTATCTCATCAATAACGATAAAACGAAGATCACCAAAGATGCGTGGTATATCGTTGGATCGGTTGATAAGCATAGCCTCAAGCGACTCTGGGGTTATCTGCAGGATTCCCGAAGGCTTCTCAAGTAGCTTTTTCTTGTGCGACATAGCCACGTCGCCGTGCCAATGGGTGAGCCTTACTCCCGTCATATCTAGAAGCTCCTCAAGACGCTCAAATTGGTCGTTGATAAGGCTTTTTAGAGGGGCAATATAGAGAACACCGACGGTTGCGGATGGGTCTTCGTGCAGAAGAGAGAGGATGGGGAAGAAGGCCGCCTCTGTCTTTCCGCTTGCGGTCGATGAAGTGAGGAGCAGGTTTTTGTCTGTTTCAAAAATAGTCTTTGCCGCCGCTATCTGTACCTCGCGCAGAGATTCCCACGAGTGCGAATAAATATATTCTCTTATGAAGTCGGGAAAACGCTCAAAAATTCTATCCGCCTGTGTCATTTCTGCCTCCTGCATTTTTTAGTTTTATCCGGTAAATTAGATTAAAATTCTATATCGTTTGCCGTGAATTTGTTTTTCTGTGAGGGAATATCCGTGTTTTCCTCGGGAATCTCCTCGTCCTTTTGTTCAGTTTTGAGAGTAACGTGACTTCCGACAACGTCATCAAAGCTTGCCTCTGGATTCTGCATCAGAATATTGAGCACCGTCATATAGTCACGGAGCATCTCTCGGGGAGTGATCATGCTGTCGGCACCCGCGCGGGAAAGACAGATATTCAAAAACTTAAGCCTGTCCTCATTTGTAACGGTGCATTCCCAGTTGTAATACTGTGAGTAAAGTGCAGTTATGCGCTGAATGAGCGCGAAAAGCTCATCGTCGGTGAGGCGGCGCAAACGAATAACGGGGCCGATGAGGTTTTTAAATCCGTCAAGAGCAAAACGACTGTCGCATAGGCGCGAGCGAAGAGCCTCGTAGCTGAACAGTCCTCTGCGAGTATCCTCCAAGAATTGAGGAGTTCCGCCGAATATTATGTCAAGTCCTGGCGCGCGTCCTTGGAGCGTATCGTTGAACATCGAAAGGATCTTTTCATAGTTGTTTTCACGGCTTATGCGGTTTGGGATCTTGTAAAGATTCACACACTCATCAATAAACACAACAAGACCTCTGTAGCCGATCTTCCTTGAAAGAGCCGCCCAAAGCTTTATAAAATCGTACCAGTTATCGTCATCAATTATCACTGAAACAGGGAATCCAAGCGCATTCTTCGCCTCGGTTTTGGTTGCGAATTCTCCGCGTAACCAACGCAGACACGCACTCATTTTTGCGTTCGCGTCCTCACTGTCGGAAATGCTTGCAGTGTAAAACTCAAAAACAACTCGTGCAAAATCAAAGCCGCCGACCATAAATTCGAGATCGTCAAGCTCTGCGTGTACCTTGCGACCAAGCTGTCTTGTGAGCTCTGCGGAATCGGGAGATATTCCGCTTTCAATAAGCTCGTTGCGGAGCTTACCCGTCCAGCGAAGTATGATCTTGGACAGTGCGCCTCCGTCGGGCGAGGATTTTGAGGCAAGATTTTTCATAAGCTCGCGATATGTCGATATTCCACCGTGACCGCTTCCGCAAAGACGCCTTTCGGGTGAAAGATCGCAATCCGCGGTCAAAAAATCACGTTCAAGCGCATAACCGCGAACGAGTTGAATAAGAAAGCTCTTACCGCTTCCATAACGACCTATAAGGAAGCGCATTGCGCCTCCGCCCTCGTTTATTTCTTCAAGATCGGAGAGAAATGCACTGATCTCGTCTTTTCTGCCTATTGCGATGTATGGCGCACCGGCCCTCGGTACTACTCCCGCCGAAACGCTCGACAAAAGTGAAGCAAGTATTCTTCTCGGCACCTGCGGTGTATTATTTCTGTTTTCCATATACTAAAATCCTTTATTAAGTTTATAAATCAGTTGAAGAGGAAAAGATAATCTTCAATTATTGCATATCCTTGTCCGCTGTCCTCAAGTATTATGTCACCGAAAATCTCAACAGCGACCTCGTTAATTTTGTCTGCAAGCTCTTCAACCGTCGTTCCGTGTGTGGAGGCAAACTTTCTTTGCTGCAAAAGAGAGGGCACACGGCAAAGAGCGACAAATTCGCTGATATTACCAAGCTTTTCACGAAGACCCGCATAAACGCCTTGCTCATCGGATGGAGGTGCAACGTGTTCGGGTATGCTTTCCTCAACATCTACCAATTTCGGTGTTCTCTCTGTTGTCGAATCGTTCATATCGATATGTGCAGATTTATCTGTACCGATGTCGGTAAAAGAGTCGGAATCTGAGAATGCCTCAGTTAATTTTTTAGTCGTATCCCATGATTCCCGTTCGATTTCCAATGCTCGTTCGGGTGAGATAGCAACCTTTGGCACATCATAGAGTACATCATATTCGTGAGGCTGATTCTCATCCACCTTAGCGTCGCGCCTTCTCCTGTCAACAAACTGACGGGCAGGGAGATTTTGCTCGAAGAAGGTGTCGATCGCGGTGCGAGCCTGAGGATTCACCGTAAGGACGTGGATCCGATTTCTTATTCCGAGATGCTCACGAACCTTATTTTCGGAGTACCTGACAATATCGGTAATTGCGGTCTTTAGATTTGCTATTTCGTAGTAAACTATCTCAATTTTAATATTCTTATTTACGATATTGACCATACGTGTGAACGGATGTCTTTCAACGGTGACTCCGCTATACACTCCGTGGGTAAATGACGTTATTGAGTCAAAGGCATCATTATTGTTGAGAACAGCACTTATCGCGCCGTCAATACCTTTTTTAAAGGTTTCAGCCGTAGCTTCGTTATAGCATTTGCTTCGTCTGTAATCGTAAAGAGAAAGGGAAGAGACGGCATCTGAGCAAGCCTGTCTGTCCGAAGAAAGATCTATCAAAAGCTCGGGAAGAAATGAGCCAAACAATACTTGTTTTTCAATCCCATTAAGCTTTTCCGTAGGGGCGCGGAGCGCGTGGATAAGACAAAAATCGCAGATAAGATCGCGTATCATGATCTTATATACGATCCCAAGGTCTTTGGAACCAAACCTTGTTAAGAGAGAACAAAGCATCGAAAGTGCCGCATCCTTGTCCTCTCCCTCACCCATAGCGGCAAGCTCGTAGGCGTAAAGCATAACGTATGATTCATCAGTCTTGATAAAGTTGCCGTTTCTCGCATTCTGTCTCCACCAGACGTACCAATTTAACTGTGCCTTGTTTAGCTGTGAATATCTCGGTGCATACGAATAAAAGGGAACCGGCTCTTTGAATGTCGTACTTCTGTCAAGAAGGGCGCGTCTTTCTCTTATAAACAGATTATCGTGCACGAAAACCTCGTCATTTTCTTTTTCTGAATAAACGGTTACGCTTTTTATCAGCGGATTTTGAGGCTCATATTCGAATAATACGTGCCTTTTTGAGAGATTTCTGTCGCTGTGCGGAGGGACAAACTTTGTAATAACTGTCTCTGACAGATCAATTTTGTTTGCATCAGCCAATTTTTCATCGCCAATCTCCACTGCAGAGGTTCGATCGGTTGAGAATGACCTGCGGCTTTGCTCGGTGATACGGTTTCTGATACCTCTATAATCACCAAGATCCCAAAAGCCGTCGTTTTTGCTACCGTTTGACAAGTGAAAATCCCTCCTTTTTGTGTAAAGTTCTGTAATATATTATTATAGCACACAAAATACCGTTTGTCAAATAAAATAGAACAAATTTTTCAAAAAAAGCTATCATATCGCGAATCCCGCGATATGATAGCTTTTACTATTAGTTATTGTTAGATGTAAGTACCCCGAGAGCCTCATAGATACTATGAATAGGGATAAGCTTGATGTTTGAATCGATTTTGCGTTTTTCAACGTTTTTAAAGGGAACGATAGCCTTTGTAAATCCGAGTCTTGCCGCCTCCTTGACCCTTTGCTCTAGGTTTGAAACCGCGCGGCACTCACCCGAAAGACCGAGCTCTCCTATGGCGATAAGATCATCGGGAACCGACTTGTCGGTAAGTGATGAAATAAGCGCAAGTGCGATCGCTGCATCGCTTGCAGGCTCACTTAAATATAGACCGCCGATTACGTTCATATATACGTCGTTTTGGTAGAACTTCAATCCCAGCCTCTTTTCAAGTACCGCAATAATAAGGCATAGTCTGTTGTAGTCTATGCCGTTTGCGGTACGTCTGGGAGAAGGAAACGCGGTGGGGGAAACAAGAGCCTGAATCTCGGCAATTATCGGACGCGTACCTTCGATAGTGCACACGGCACAGTTGCCTGGAGTGTTTTTCGGTCTACCCGAAAGGAGCATTTCGGAAGGATTGGGGATCTCTAAAAGACCCTTGTCGGTCATCTCGAAAACGCCTATCTCGTTCGTTGAGCCGAAGCGGTTTTTGTTGGCTCTGATTATTCTGTAGGATTGGAGCTTTTCGCCCTCAAAGCAGAGAACCGCATCCACCATGTGCTCAAGCACCTTTGGACCTGCAATCCCACCCTCCTTATTTACGTGACCGACAAGAAGCATCGAAATTCCGTGAGATTTTGCTTTGTTGATAAGTGTCAGTGCGGACTCACGAACCTGAGTTATACTTCCGGGCGCACTTTTGATCATCTCATCGTATATCGTCTGTATCGAGTCCACGATCATTATGTCGGGCTTCAGCTTATCCGCTTCCTTGAGTATGCTGTCGAGATTCGTCTCTGTCAGTATATAAAGGTTTTTTCCTGAGACTCCAAGCCTTTTTGCGCGAAGCTTGATCTGTCCGCCCGATTCCTCGCCTGAGATATAGAGAACGCGCTTGTTTGCCCCAAGGCATTCGGATATCTGCATAAGAAGCGTTGATTTACCAATTCCGGGCTCGCCCGAGATAAGCACGACAGAGCCGTGAACAAGACCGCCGCCTAGCACACGGTCCAGCTCATCAAGTCCGGTCTTTGAGCGTATGTAATCGGGTATCTCAAGCTCATCGTATGAGATTGCGTGATTATCAATTCCAAGAGAGCCCGAAAGGCTCTTTCTTTTTGCGGCAGACTCCTCTGGTGAGGTGTTGATAACGTCCTCAACCATCGTATTCCATTGATTGCAGGAGGGGCACTTACCCATCCATTTTGGAGAGTGATAACTGCAATTCGAACAAATATATATAGTTTTCAAGCCCTTCATTTTTCGGCTCCTTTTCTTTAATTTAATTAAGTATATCATATTCGGGAACTTTTTTCAATATTTATTGACTAAATTTATTCTTTATCTACTTTTAGTTTATTGACAAAAGGGGGCAAAAGGATTATAATAAATCTGTAATGATTTTGAATGAAAGCGAGGTGACGATATGCTTCTGACGGACAGAATACCGGGTCACGTTTATGATTCTCTCAGACGAGAGGGCGTGGACACAGACAAAATAATGATGGCAACCTATTGCGACATGAACCGCGAGCACGTTTTTTGCGATACCTACGTAGTTGCAACCGCCGAGAGCATATACGTTATCTCAGGTACTGTTGCCATTGTCGGTGCGGATCAGAACAAAAAACAGTTAAACCGTGTATGGAACGAAACCGCGTTTGACGAATATTCGGTGCAGAATATTGAGTCGTTAAAGCTTGAAGAAATGCAATCAAGTGCTCGTCTTACTGCAAAGCTTGAATCGGGTGATTATAGGTTTCTGACCGCTATGACAAACACCTGTCGCTCCTCGGTACTCATCTTTATTAAATACTTTGAGCGAATGAAAAAAGGCGAGATAATAAGCGTGGATTTTGAGATCGACGGTGACGACAAGCCTGAATCAAGATGTTGCCCAAAGTGCGGAATGCGTTATCCCGACAAGGACCGCAAGGTATGTCCGAAATGTATGGAAAAGGGAAAGCTCTACCGCCGTTTCGGCATGTTCCTTGTTAAATACAAGGGATATATCGCATTGATGCTTATGTCGCTCCTTTTGCTAACGGGAGCGAGTATTCTAATACCGTATTTTTCAAACGAATTCTTCTACGATGAAGTTTTGCGTGAGGACGGAGGCTTTTTCGGTGAGCTCTTGCTTGTTATAGCTCTTATTGTCGGTACAAGAGTTTTATCACAGATATTTACAGTTATTAACGGAAGAATATCCGCAAAGATCGCCGCAAGGATAGTTTACGACCTCAAAATGACCGTGTTTACCTCGATAGAAAAGTTATCGTTATCATTCTTTAATGGACGTCAGACGGGCGCACTTATGACACAGGTCAACAATGACTCAAATACGATATACTATTTCTTCTGTGACGGAGTACCGTATTTTCTTATCAACGTCGTACAGGTCATAGTAATATGTGTGCTCCTATTTATTGAAAACCCCTTACTCGCACTCTGCTCGCTATTCACGGTTCCGCTCTTCTTCCTCATAATTTTGAGGAGCTACCGCAAGGAAATGAAGCTACACGCGAAAAATTATTCCGGCTCGAGAAAGCTCAATTCTCAGCTGTCCGACGTCCTTACGGGCATGAGAGTGGTAAAGGCATTCTCTCGCGAGCGCGCAGAGACAGAAAGGTTTGAGGGCACAAGCAGACGCGCAGCAAGATATCAGAAGAATCTTTCCGTGTTCAATAACTATGTATATCCCTCGCTCGGACTCATTCTTTACCTTGGAAATATCATCGCACTCGGCGTTGGCGGATGGATGGTAATTTCCGGATATAATGACTTTTCTTACGGTCAGCTTATCAAATTCGTTGCATACGTAAATATGATATACAGCCCGATGTACTTCTTTGCTGATATGATAGATTGGTCTGCATCAAGCACCAACGCACTCCAAAGATTGTTTGAAATATACGACACCGAGCCCGATATCACGGAAAAAGAAAATGCAGTCACACCCGAAGAGATACACGGCGACGTGGAATTTCGGAACGTTGAGTTTTCGTACGTTAAAAACCATAAGGTTATCGATAACGTAAGCTTTGATGTAAAAGCAGGGAAAACTCTTGGAATCGTTGGGCATACAGGTGCGGGAAAGAGCACGATAGTCAACCTTCTTATGCGTCTGTACGACAGTGACGAGGGAGAGATATTCGTTGACGGATACAACGTCAAGGATCTTTCATTTAAAGCCTTGTATGAGAATATCGCAATAGTATCGCAGGAGACCTTCTTCTTTATCGGAACGATACTTGATAATATCAGATATGCAAAGCCTGATGCGAGTTTTGAGGAAGTAGTCAAGGCGGCAAAGCTGTCGGGTGCTCATGACTTTATTATCAAGCTGCCCGATGCGTATCATACCAAAATAGGCTTTGGATTCAAGGACCTTTCGGGAGGAGAAAAGCAGAGACTTTCAATAGCCAGAGCGATCCTGCGCGACCCAAAGATACTGATACTTGACGAAGCAACCGCCGCTATGGATACAGAGACAGAAAAGCGTATTCAAAACGCGATAACAGATCTGACAAAAGACAAAACAACAATAATGATAGCGCACAGACTCTCAACCTTGCGTGACGCAGACGAGCTGATCGTAATAGAGCACGGAAAGGTTGCGGAGCGAGGAACACACAGAGAGCTTCTCGAAATAGAGGACGGAGTTTATAAAAAGCTCTACACCTTGCAGGAAGAAGCACTCAAAAACGCGGGAATCGTGGAATGATGGAGGCTTTTATATGGAAAATGAAATAATGAACGAAAAGTCTGCACATATTCTGCGACTTGACAAAAACAATGCGAGCTTTGAGGAAAAGAACGGCTTTCTGACTCTCATTCTTACCGAAGAGAGCGAAGAAAAGATCTATGACAGGATCTTTTTGCACAGAGCATTTCCTCACGAGCTTGAATTTCAGTATATTTCTGTGCTCAATGAAGACAAGAAGGAAGTAGGAATTATCTATGACATTTCCGACTTCGACGAAGCCGCACAGGCGCTTTTGCGTACTGAAATAGCTAAAAAATACTATTCTCCCGTTATCAAAGAGATCAAAAGCGTCAAAGAAAGATACGGCTTCTCGTATTGGAAGGTCTCGCTTGAGGACGGCAGAGAATTGAGCTTTACCATGCAGGATACCTTCAAAAATATTATTCACACAGGAGAGGACAGTATTGTTCTCGTTGATGTTGACAGTAATAGGTTTACCGTTAACAGCATATCCGCGTTAAGCTCAAAGAGCTATCGCAAAATAGAGCTTTACCTTTAATTTTATACACATTCTTTCGGAAAGGAGGGTGCAGGATGAGAAAAAAGAAAAAGACCGAAAAGGTATCACAAATTGACAAAATACTGAAGATATGTCCCGAGCTTTCGCGCGAGAATATCATTTTACATTTTGCATATAATCTGCACCCTACCGAGCCCGAAGGACGATGCAAGGGATTTGTCGTTGCAAGCAGAGAAGAGCTGATAATTATCCGCGACGGTGCTGTAACCGACAGAATACAGATTGCCGAGATCGAATCTATAAAAGCAGAAAACGGTGTCGGAAGCTGCTCTGTGGCGTATAGTCTGAAAGGAGATAATGCACCTCATTTTCTCTGCAGAATGGATATGTCGGTCGGCAAAAAGGCAATATCCGCATCAAAAAGATTTAACCGCATAGCCGCAAGCGTGGGGTTTGCTGATTACGATCCTGAAAATGACCCATCAAGAAAAAAGAAAGACGAGGGCGAGAGCGGAAAATGTCCAAAATGCGGCAGAGCGATGCGCCGCGGTGTATGCGTTCATTGCACAAATAAGCTTTCAACGTTAAAACGCTTGTGGGGAATGGTAAAGCCTTATAAGCTTTTGATAGTTTTCTCGGTGATCTTCTTTTTCATCGTAAGCGCAATGAACCTTATCCTCCCCGAGATAAACAGAATCGTCACAGATGACTATATCAATTCCGCAGATCCCGAAGGTGTGTCCCCGATAAGTTATATTTGGGTAATCCTATCAATGTTGCTTGTGCAGGTGCTCATCCGTGCAGTGTCAATGTTTAGATCGCATCTTCTTATAAACGCGAGCAACGGACTTATAGTTGACCTGCGTAATATGTTATTTGCGAAGATACAAAAGCTCTCAATTGCGAAGATATCAAAAAGAACCGCAGGCGAGCTTATGCGCCGCGTGTCGCACGACGTAGGCGAGGTTCAGAGATTTCTCGTTCATTACCTCCCGTCACTTTTGGAGCAGGCAATTCTGTTTATTGCTATAGGAGTCGTTTTCATATCGTCGGGTGTCAGTCTGTTGTTTCTGCTGATACTCCTCCCGGTGCCGCTTATTGTCGTTGGCTTCAGCCTGTTTTGGAAAAAAGCGCATAGACTATTCAGACAAAGCTGGCGACTTGGAAGCAAATCAAACTCAATACTTCACGATATCTTCTCGGGAATCAGAGTAGTAAAAGCCTTCGGTATGGAGCACAGAGAGACCGAAAGATACGAAAAGGCGGCGGCAGATGAGCGCGATATGCAGATAAAATCCGACACGCTTTGGTATACTCTTATGCCCGTAATGCAGTTTTTGATGTGCTTTGGCGAATTCATTATACTGTTTTACGTCGGAAACGGAATACTCGACGGAGATATGACCTTAGGAGAGATGTCAAAATATTCGATGTACGCATCGATGATATACGGACCTTTGCGTATCCTTTCGAATATGCCAAGACAGATAATAAACTTCATAACCTCTACCGCGAAGATATTTGAGATAATCGACGAGGAAGAAGAGGTTGCAGACCTTGAAAATGCGGTAAAGCCCATCATAAAGGGCGATGTTGATATAAACAACGTTTCCTTCGGATATGAAAGCGGCGACGAGGTGCTCAGTCACGTAGATATTCATATAAAGTCAGGTGAATTCATCGGACTTGTAGGTAAATCGGGTGTCGGAAAATCCACGCTGATAAATCTTATTATGAGAATGTACGACGTCGAGGAGGGAAGTATTCTGATCGACGGAGTTGATATCCGCGAGATATCGCAGGAAGCATTGCGCTCGCAGATGGGAGTGGTGCTCCAGGAGACCTTCCTTTTTGCAGGAACGGTATATCAGAACATCGCTTACGCAAAGCCGAGTGCAACAAGGGAAGAGGTGATCGCGGTATCAAAGCTTGCTGGATGCCACGAATTCATCATCAAGCTATCCGACGGATATGATACAAAGGTCGGAGAGAAGGGATATACTCTCTCGGGCGGTGAAAGACAGAGAATAGCCATCGCACGCGCACTGCTTCACGATCCGAAGATCCTGATCCTCGACGAAGCCACCGCGTCTCTTGATACAGAGACTGAAAAGCAGATACAGGATGCTCTCAAGAATCTGTCAAAGAACAGAACGACAATAGCGATCGCGCACAGACTCTCAACACTGAGAAACGCAACGCGACTTGTCGTGCTTGATAAAGGCAAGGTCGCCGAGGTGGGCACCCACGATGAACTCATCGAGAAAAAAGGCATCTACTACGGGCTAGTAATGGCTCAAAGAGAAATGTCAAAAATGGAATAAAGATAATAGCCCTCGCTACACTTGTAGCGAGGGCTAACTTTATGCCTTTTTCTTATCTTTTTTTGTTTTAATAAGATAAATACCTGCCGCAACAATAAAGTCGATCACGATGAGCGTGTATAGTATCGACTCTACCGTTTGGAATGTATCTCTTGCATCATAATGAGCTTGATTTGTGATTACTGTAACAGGCATTTTGTCATCTGCATACTCAGTAAAAATTATATCTTCGTATAAATCAGGATTGTAATAGTAGTCACAAATTACCTCGCCCTTTGAGTTTCTGATCTCTCTATAGATCTTCTTTGGATAGTAGTCATAGACATTTTCGTAATCGGGCGGATATTGTATCATATCGTCAGGCGAAATAGGTACGTGAATGACCACGTCTCCGTTTTCATCAATATAGCTGTATCCTTCTTCATACCACTTATCCCATTCAGCTTCCATAAACGACTTGAAATCAGTGCAGTTGTCAAAGGTGTGTTCTTTCGTAGAAACATCCCAACCTACAGTATTCCATACCACAATACCCACTCCCCCAAAAAGAGCAATTGCGGTGGAAATCGAAACGGTTTTAACGAGCAACTTGTTATTTTTCTTTATTATCTCTGTTTTTTTCTCATCGAGAGTGATCGTACCATTTGCAACAAGCGATTTGCGAACAAGGAGAGCATAAATGATATACCCGATCACAAAAGCAACGGCAGAGAAAATTAAACCCAAACTAAGCCAATCCTCAAATACCAAGCCGTAGTTTGCACCGTTTATTATCGTTACAAGCGGCAAGCAGAACACACACATAAGAATGTTAATAAAAGTAATAGTCGTTGCGGTTTTAATTACACCCGTATTAGCTGTTTGTATTCTTTCAGTATAGGTATCGTCGTCCTCGTCGGGAGCAATACGCGCGTTGATTGCGAAGCATATCTGACATATCTCACTCGCTACACAAAAAGCTGTTGCAAGGCAGAACGCTATCAAGCCTTTGGAGAAGCCAAGATTGGCTATCATCGCAGCTATAAAGCCAAGAATGGTAATGCCAACAGAGATCAGTGTTAAGTTTTTATATTTTCGGTTATTTCGGTCAAGCATCAGCTTGAACTGCTTGTCGCTTTTTACTTTCTGTTTACTCGTCACATCTTCCGCAGCGGTTGTTTCTCGCTCGGGGTTGTTACGCTCTCCGCGCAGAAGCTCGTCGGTGGTAATGCCGAAGATTTCCGCTATCGAGGGTATCAAGGAAAGCTCCGGCGTACATTCGTCGCACTCCCATCGGCTCACCGTTTTATCAGAAACAAAGAGCTTCTCGCCAAGCTCCTTTTGTGTCATACCGTTTGCCCGACGCAATGCCGATATGAATTTGCCTATCGTTTTCTTTTCCATAGTAATGCCTCCTCGCATTTCGGGTTGTTCTTGTGCTTACATTCTATCATTTCGTCAGTAGGAATACCACCCCAGGATGAAGGAATTACTCCCGAAATGCGAGAATTAGTTAATACGATCACCGACACGGTACGAAAAAACATAATCGTCTGTTTTGAAAAGTATGTCTGACATTGTTTTATCCTCTACGTATCAATATCCCTTTCATAAACTCGCTATCGTTATGAAACTCATACACGGTATTCATTTCATCCTCTGTGCAACCGATAAGAAGCTTAATTTCCGAGTCGTTTTTCATTAAATCGACAGTACAAATTATGGCATTTGCTTTTTTGTTCGGCAATGATCCGCACCAAACGTCAATACCGCCACCATCCATAGAAGAGGTATTTTCCAAATATCCGTAATCCAACTCATATTTTACATCCGGAAATCTCGGGTGACCGCTGCCTTTCGGTCTGTCGATCACGATTTTACACGATGAAACGAGCGTGTCCACTGCTTTCCAAAAGCTCTCATTATAGGTTTCAAGCATCGTCTGTTCCTCCATCAGAGCGTTATCCAAAACCTTTTTAGGTCTTTATTATCGTATGGTTCATGCACGGTGGACTCATAAACGCCACCGTTGGCAAGAATAGTCTTTTCGCTTCCGATATTACCATCAATGCAAGTGACCAGCACTTTATCAATCCCAATCTCTCGGCAGAAGGGGAGAGCCATTTTGAGCATTTCCTTGGCATAGCCCTTGCGTCTTTCGCTTGGTCTTACAGAATAACCGATATGACCGCCAAATTTGGAGAGGTAATCGTTAAACTCGTGCCTTACCTGCAAGAAGCCCAACACTTTGTTATCCGTTTTTCTTACAAGCATAAATTGCGTTGCAGGAACCAGGTGTGAGGGAACCGTTTTCTTATCTTCGTACTCTGCGCACGTCTTTATGTATTCTTCGGGATTCTCAAGTCTTCTGAGAGGTCCCGTGCCGTCCATAGAGTCACCTGCATCAAGGAACTCTTGTCTATATTGGGCGATCTGACAAGCGTACTCGCTCGTCGGTCGTATCAAAATAAATTCTTCCATAAACTTTTCCTTTCGATAGTTTTGGCACTATCTTTCATCATTAACAAAATGCTTTACTGTATCTGTAGGATTTTGCAATTCTGTTCTAAAAAACTCGGGATACATCTTGATATCACCGTCTAAAGAGACCCATTTAAGAAATTCGCGGCTGTTACCCTCGGTAAAACTCTCACACGTAGGGACGAAATCTAAAGGTGTTTTCATATAGAAGTAGAAAGACACCTCGTAAATGAGCTTACCAAGATTGGAAGGAGCATCACCGTAAAAATAGTTTTCGTGAACAAATCCAAGGCGTTCTATTTCCATCTTTACGCCTGTTTCTTCAAATACTTCACGCACAATGGCTTCTTCTGCGGTTTCGCCAAACTTTATTCTGCCACCGACAGAATAGAGATAGTTGTCTCTTTCATTACCCACCATCAGAATCTTTCCGTCTTTCATAATAATTGCGCCTACACGGATATTCAAAATACCGTCATCGCAGGGAACACACATATCCTTATTCATTTTCTTACCTCGCATAAAAACAAAAAGGGTTTGTAACATTTTCGCTACCGAATACCTTTACTGCCATTCGATACATTGCTCTTGCGTGGATACGGTCGTGCCAAATAAAACGACGGAGGAGTTTGCGAAGCGACCAATCCTCTCCGTAGCTACCTTCAATCACGGTATTTTGAAGAAAACCGAGCTTTGTTTCAAGTGCTTCAAATCCACGTTTGCGGCATTCGTATATATTGCCGTCGTTGTCGGCGTCAACATCAATTTCAGCAAAATAATACTCGTTTACATTTTTTGTATGCTCGTACATTTCATCAGCAGTGCGAGGAACTTGCCCGTAAAATGTTTTTCGTTCAGCTATGGCTGTGGCACTCTTATTGGGGATAGACTCATACAATGCAAGAAAATCCTTTGCCGACTTTAATGCAAGCGCCTTCAGCTGCTCATATTCTTTGGTCGTCAGCGGTGCTTTTTCAATTTCAAAAAGCACGTCGGAATCAGCATCCTTGATTGCAAGATCGGAGTCTTTTTCTTGGGTAATCATAACTTCTATGTTATCTGAGGTATCCTCGCCCACCCATTTGAGATAAGAAACAATCTCCTTGGGCATCTTTGCCTTTGCTATTTCAAGACTTTCTCCACGAGTATATGCGCCGATATAATCTACCGCATAAAGCAAAGTATCATTGCCGTTATGTTCCCATACGCAGTTTATTGTCATGATATTTCTCCATTATTTCTTTTATTACCTTCTCCGCTTCCGCATACAGCTTTGGTGAAGTCTGCGGATATGTAAGCTCAGCAGGGAGAGTATCAAATATTCTTGTTTCTTTCATTTCGCTTTCGGGAAGCTCTCCAAGGGAGTGAACAACCGCCAAGAAAACCATTCCGTTTGAGCAGGATTGCTTGTTGAATCCCCAATAGTCGCAGACGGGATAGATGTCGGCATCTTTGATACCGCTTTCCTCAAAAAGCTCACGCCTTGCACATTCAATCGGAGTTTCACCGTCCTCAATATGACCGCCCTGTGTTTCCCAAGTGTTGCGTTTCTTGTGCCTTGAAAGTATCCACTTTCCTTGATAGGAAGTACAGATCACGGTGTACTTGTATCTTTCAAGGTAGCCAAGGGGATAGATTCTGCATTGAAGTTCTTTACGGATTGCCTCACGGTCAATCGTTGGAGCGTTCAGATCTACGCCAAGCTCCTTGCATTTTTCGATGGCAAGGTCGTGATCTTGCAGAGCTGCCTTGCGATACCAAAAGTTTGCTTGCTACATATCACGCTCTACGCCAATGGCATCCTCATAGAACCAAGCAAGGTTGCATTGTCCGTCACGGTCGCCGTGATCGGCGGCTCTGCGTGTCCAATATACCGCTTTTTGAAGGTCTTTCTCTATGCCGAGACCATCATAATAGAAGTAGCCGATCTGACACTCGGCAAGAGGATAGCCCTGCTCAGCAAGAGCCAAATGCCCCTCAAAGCACTTCTCATATTGCTGTGTATTAAAGTATTTTTCAATCAGCTCGTTGGCAGTATCAAGCTCTCTGCAAGGTTTGTAATATTGTTCCGGCATTATCTTTCTCCATTGCAAAAGTAAATATATCAATAAATATTATATCACATCGACATACATTTTTCAATAAAATATTGGTTGTAAAAAAGAAAATCCAACACTTTTCGTGTTGGATTTCTACATTTATAATATAATACTTAAAGAATAATGCAAATAAGACCGCCGCTGCCCTCATTGATGATGCGTTCAAGAGTTTCGGAAAGCTTGGTTCTCGATGCCTCGGGCATGTGCTCAAGCTTGGAATGAAGTCCCTCGTTAACGAGCTCATAAAGGCTCTTGCCAAACATATTGGAGCTCCAGATGCGCCCGGGATCCTCCTCGAACTCCTTGAGCATATATTTCACAAGATCTTCAGATTGCTGCTCGGTTCCGACGATCGGGTTTATCTCGGTTTCAATATTTGCTCTGATCATGTGAATAGATTGCGCAGATGCGCGAAGTCTTACACCGTATCCACCCGCCTGCTTTACGATCTCGGGGTCAGCAAGGTGCAACTCTCTTATATCGGGCATAACTATTCCGTAGCCGTTTTCCTCGGCTTCATCGAGGGCAGATTCAACTCTGTCATACCTCTCCTTCATCTCTGCGAGAGATTTAAGAAGGGAAATGAGCTCTTCCTCACCGCTTACGTCAAATCCCGTAAGCTCGCTGATAACGTCGTAGTAAAGTCCGTCCTTCATTGTTACCGAAATACTCGCACATCCCGTGCCGAGATCTATCTCGTTTACCGTTGCCGACTTGATAAACTCGTTTGCAGAAAGAGGAGAAAATGCATCCTTAATATCTCCCGCCTTTGAAATGTTTTCCGCGCAACCCTTAATGTCGTCCAAAAGAGAAGCCTTTATCTTGTGCGAATCGTCAAGTGCGGTAGTCCATTCGGGCAGGGAAATTCTGACCTCGCAAACAGGGAACTCGTGAAGAACGAGCTCGAGAATATGTCTGATATCCTCCGCATCAAGATCAATACAGGAAACGAGAGCAACGGGAACGCCGTATTTTGCCTCAAGCTCGTAGGCTAGCGCGATAGCATCGTCGCTTTGAGGACGAGCCGAATTCAGTATTACTGCAAAGGGCTTCCCGAGTGCTTTGAGCTCGTTGACTATTCGCTCCTCAGCCTCCACGTAGCTCGGTCTAGATATGTCTCCGATAGTGCCGTCAGTTGTGACGAGCATACCGATCGTCGAATGCTCGCTTATTACCTTGTGCGTGCCCATCTCCGCCGCCTCTACGAAGGGCATAGGATCCTCGCGCCACGGTGTGCGAACCATTCGGGGCTGTCCGTCCTCAATAGTACCAAGTGCTTCGGGCACGATGTAACCTACGCAATCGACCATCTTAACTCTGAACGTAGAGCAGGAATCAATATTGATAGATACCGCTTCGTCGGGAATAAATTTGGGCTCTGTCGTCATAACTGTTTTTCCCGCAGCGCTCTGAGGCATTTCGTCTCTGGCGCGCTCTCTGGAATATCCCTCTGCAATGTTAGGGAGCACCAATGCCTCCATGAATCGCTTGATAAAAGTTGATTTACCTGTTCTGACGGGACCGACAACACCGATATAAATATCTCCGCCCGTTCTTTGTGCTATGTCCTGATAAATAGAATGCTCTGCCATAAAAATCCTCCCATATTTTTAGACGATGTGTTTTCGCTAAAATATATGAGAGGATGGTTTTATTTATGATTATTTTGCTAAGATCATTGAATTACATCATAGAAGAGATCTGCTCGTCCTTGACAACAGATTTTTTTTGAATATCAGCGCCAAGTGCCTGAAGCTTTCCTACAATATTATGATATCCGCGTTCTATCTTGTCAATACCGCTCACAACAGAGCAATCATTGGTTGCAAGAGCAGCGATAACCATAGCTGCGCCTGCGCGAAGGTCGTGAGACATGAGGGGAGCACCGGAGAGCCTTGCGCCGCCGCGAATGACTGCGTGATTTCCGTCAACCTTGATGTCAGCGCCCATCTTGGAGAGCTCGTCGGTGTACTGGAATCTGCTGTTGAAAATGTTTTCAGTAATAGTGGATGTTCCTTCTGCAAAGCAGAGCATAGCACCAAACTGAGCCTGCATATCCGTTGCGAATCCGGGGTAGGGCTGAGTAACGATGTTGATACCATTGAGCTTGCCTGTGCTTTCAACAGTTACATAATCGTCGCCAACGGTAACGGTAGCGCCTGCCTCCTCAAGCTTCATAGAGATAACTTCAAGGTGCTTGGGGATAACGTTGGTAACGGTAACTCTTCCGCCTGTTGCGGCAACAGCAGCCATGTATGTACCTGCTTCGATCATATCGGGAATGATAGAGTAACGGCAACCGTGGAGCTTTTCTACACCCTTGATTTTGATTACAGAAGTACCTGCACCGGTGATATTTGCACCGCATGCGTTAAGGAATACCGCAAGGTCAACGATATGAGGCTCGCGAGCCGCGTTATCAATTGTCGTAACACCGTCAGCAAGAACAGAGGCAAGAATAGCATTAGCGGTAGCACCGACAGAAACCTTGTCAAAGTAGATGTTGCTTCCGACGGGTCTGCCTGTTTCTGCTTCAACCTCAAGTCTGCCGTTCTTGTGGTAGCAATCAGCACCAAGAGCCTCAAAAGCCTTCATGTGGAGGTCAAGAGGACGCGCACCGATGCTGCATCCGCCGGGATGAGAAACGCTCGCTTTACCAAAGCGACCGAATTCTGCACCGAGAAGATAAGAGGATCCGCGGAGCTGATTTGCGAGCTCCATGGGGGAGGAGCAGGGAATAAGATTCCTGCAGTTGATCTCAACCGAGAATTTGGAAAGTCTGTTGATGTGTGCGCCCATAGATGCAAGGATATTGAGAAGAGTCTCAATGTCGCTTACGGGAGGAATGTTATCGATGATGCATGTCTCCTCGTTAAGTGCGCAAGCGCAAATAACAGGGAGGGCAGCATTTTTCATACCGCCGATAGAAACGTTACCGTAAAGGGGAGAGCCGCCGTTGATGATGATCTGTTCCATAATTTCCTCCTGAATTTCGCGATGATGACGTCACCGTGAAGTAAATTTATTTTATAATTTCGTCGGGAGCACCGACTGTAAATAAGCTGTCGAATTATGTTATTTTCTTTATTCGTGCGATGTATATATTATATCATATATGCATAAAAATGTAAATATCAAAAGGGAAATGTTTATAATTTATTTACATTTTTTGTAAAAATAAAAACTAAAAACGAAAGAAATATATATGACAAAGCAGAAAATACGAATGTTCTAAATTTGATTTAAAAGGTTGTATTTTTTAACAAAACAAGTCTAAAGACACGAAAGATGAATATAGGATGAATAAAATATTAAAACATACAAAAAATTATGTCGTTGTATCCATATATCAATACAGTGCGACATTAAAAATGCATAAAAATACAAAAATCGCCTCACGTTTATTTTATGCCGTGAGGCGATTTTTTGACAATCTTTTATTAAATTTTTAGTGTAGCTTCAGCACGTCTTTTGTGGGTTCCGAGATAGAGCGATCGCTCAGATCATATCCTTGTCAGACTCGCTTTTCAGTGTGTGTCCGTTAAATTTCTTGTACATTTTTGAGAAATATCCCGCATCGAAGAACCCCAGCTCATTCGCAATCTCGTTTATGGTTGCACCCTCCGAGTAAAGCCTCCTGGCTTCAGCAAAACGCAATTCATTGCGATACTGTATCGGAGATCTTCCGGTGAATTCTGTAAACTTCTTGCGAAAGTAGCTCTCACTCATATGACACTTGTCAGCATACTCTTTGACGGGGAGATTTTCCTTATACCGCGTTGAGAGCATATCGAATGCGGGAGTAAGCTCGGCAGGAGGGATTTTTTTCGGATCACTGACAATTTCGGAAATAAGACGAAGGAGAAGACTCTTTATCTCAAGAATGTTGTCGGGCTTTTCAAGAGTGCATTTCAGCATCGCCTCGCAGCGCTTTACTAAAACCCCCCGTGTATCATGCCTGATATGCAACGTGTCATTTTCAAGCTCTACCATATTTCCATCCTGATCCACCAGATCAAATATCACACTCAATCCCTTGCAGTATGTTTTACCAACATCGAGAGCCTTTGTATAATATTTTGTTCCGTGAGGCAGGAACATAAGTGTTCCCGAGCTCACAGTGACCGATTCCTTCTCGGTTTTGTAGATTCTCGTTCCGTCCGTTAAAATATGGATAAGATATCTTTGTCTGCCTTCTATCATATAGTCAACATCTGTGTTGGCAAAAAAAGCAGCGTTGCTTGCTTTTATACCTTTAACATCAAAATCTACAAATGGTATGTTGTTCATTTCAATTCTCGTCAATATATATCACCTCTCATATCTCTTATTTTACACCGAGTCTACAAAAAGTCAATAGATTTTATAAAAAAATCGAATAATACATTTTTATGCACGAATACTCTCTTGAAAAAGCAGTTTTTTTCACCTATAATGAAACCGTGGGGCGAGATGTCTCAAAAACGTATCTTGAAAGGAAGTAACAAATATGAAAAAGATCAGGATCGGACTTATTGGAACGGGAGGAATATGTAACGCAGCGCATATCCCAGGTTATCTTGAAAATTGTATGGATGATTGCGAAATAACCGCGATCTGTGATATCGATCCCAAGGCTCTCAAAAAAACAGGCGACAGACTCAGCATTCCCGAAGAAAACAGATATGCCGATTACCGTGACCTCATCGCAAGCGGTCTTGTTGATGCAGTAGACATCTGTACGTCAAACGATGCTCACGCAAAGATCGCGCTCGCGGCACTGGATGCAGGACTTGCAGTCAGCATAGAAAAGCCTATAGGTATGGATTTTGATGAGAGCTTGGCAATTGAGAAAAAAGCAAAAGAAAAGGGACTTCCCGTATTCGTCTGCTTCTCCTGGCGTTATCGTGATTTTCCACGATATATGAAATACCTTATAGATCAAGGCGAGATCGGGGAGATCTATCATCTTTACATCAACTGTATCAAGAACAGCGGATTGTGGGAAGGACGCCGCCTTGAGTGGAGATTCATAGAGGAGCGAGCAAGCTCGGGAGTTCTTTGTGACCTCGGTTCTCATATGTTCGATACTATCAGATTTTTTGGACAGGAGTTTGACAGGATCTCCTGCGAGAGAGGAACCATAGTCAAGCGCCGTCAGCTTATCGATTCAGATGAATGGGGTGATGTAACAACTGATGACTGGGCTGAGGTCATCTGTAAAATGAAGAGCGGCATAGGTGCCAATATAAGTGTATCGAGAACTGTCACGACCGAAAAGGACAAGATAGAGTTTTATGTTATCGGTTCAAAGGGAGCGCTTCGCTTCATATACGATAAGGGCAAACAGGTGCTTCTTCGTTGTACGGGAGAAAACGTTGCAACTGATACATTCGTTGAGATCGAGGTCCCCGCAGAATTCAAGGCGCGCGGACAGAGCCGTTCCTTCGTCGATCTTCTTATGGGCAACAGAGATGAATATGCCGCAACGATCTCCGAGGGACTTTATAGCCAGGTAGCTGTTGATGCCGCCAAGCTTTCGAGTCAGCTTGGAAGAGCCGTGACTGTTGAAGAAATGTTTGCAGGCAAATAAGGAGCAGAGAGTAAAAATGAAATTCGGAACTTTTGTGAGAATTCCCGAGGGTGCGGACATTAAAGCCGTATGTGACGAGAAATTTTCTGAAATAAAAGCAATGGGTCTTGATTCCTGCCAGCTTGTTTACAAGCCTGAGGTGTATAACCTTAACGATGCGGATATTATCAGAGAATCTGCAGAGAAGCACGGTATCGAGATATCTGCACAGTTTGCAGGGTACCGCGACCCCTATACGAAGTTCGATAATTTCTTTGATTTTCATAATGCGGGCTTGAACTCTCCCGCATTCCGTGAAAGCCGAACAAAGTATATCTTGTCAGTCATTCCTTTTATGAAAAGACTCGGTGTAACCGATATGATCGTCCATTCAGGACACGTGCCGAACAATCCTTTCGAGCGTGAGTATTCCGAAATGGTCTGTTCGGTAAGGATCATCGCCGAAGCACTGAAAAAGAATGAAATGAATTTCCTTTTCGAGACAGGCGGCGAGTCACCTATAAGCCTTTTGCGACTCATCGGAGACATCGGACTTGACAACGTTTTCATAAACCTTGACACAGGAAACATAATTATGTACGGGTTCGGAAACCCCGTCGATGCGTTATATACGTACGGCAAATACGTGCGCAATGTTCACGCAAAGGACGGACTTCCGCCCACAGACCCGCGTAGGATAGGCAAGGAAGTGAATATTGGAGAAGGACACGTTGATTTTGAAAAGGTGTTTTCAATGCTTCACGATCTCGGATATGACCGCTTCGTTACTATTGAACGTGAGATCCGCGACGGTGCGCAGGCAGATGAGATCGCAAGATCAATGAAATATCTCAAAGGATTAGTTGAAAAATATTACGAATAAAAATATCCGCCGATAGCTGTCGGCGGATATTTTTATTCTATATGACCGAGATCTTTAAGATATGCGACCGTTATATCAACGACCATTCCGTAGCTTTTTTTACCCACAGTACCTTGAGATTGAAGGTAAATATCGTTGACCGTACCGCTTATCTGACTCGTCACGGATTTTTGGTATTTTTTGAAGAATTTGCTGTATGCTACCTGCTCGGTATAAACCTCGCGAGCAAGATTTTCGTCAGCCTTTTTGAAAAGCTCCTTGTCTGCTTTGTATAGTGCGTTTGCAACGTATTCGTACATATTCACGTACGCACAGTATCTGATATATGTGTCATCTGATTCCATGCAGACAAGAAATGCGATCATATTTGCCTCGTCCTCACGGGCAATTCCTCTTTGGTGAGCGAGCTCGTGCGCGGCAGTGTAAGGTATCGTGTAATCGGGGAAACCAACGTTGAGATTTGACTCACCCGTAAAGAACGTATAGACTCCGGTTATGTGAGCGTAAGACATTCCTTCGCTCATAAGCACGGGCTTGAGGCGGCTTGGGAAGTTGTTGAGAAACTTGTTTTTCTCACAGAATTTGTCATAAGCCTCAAGAAGCTTTGTGTTCATCTCGCTCATCGAATATGGCATAACCGAAAAACCATCTACATCGTATTCTATCTCGGGAGCAAGCTTGTTTATCTCTTCCGCAAGATATACCGATGAATTATAAAGATCATATTTACCAATCGGCTGGGTCTCTATACCAAGCTTTTCGTCAAGCTCGGTCGTGCGATATCCTGCGGAGAAAATCAGAACGAATCCCGAAACAAATAGAGAAGCAACAGACAGTATGCAGACAACGGTCACCATAGTCGAGCGTCTTGTATTGCACCTGTATTTCCATACGTATCGGATTATCAGGAACAATATTACGGGAATCAGCAGTATCACGGATTCAGCGATCGAAAACGGAATTATGCTCGTTATCTGTGCAAGGATAAACCGAAGCGCACCGCTTACGTACTTATTAAAAAAATCAGCAAAAGGCGTAGAAACACATATCAGAATGTACACAATAACCGATAATGCAAGCAAAATAAGTGAAATCTTGCTCCATAGCGGTATTTTTTCATATTTGGGATGAATTTTTGCCCAAAGCACCTTTTCTTCGGGTGGGAGAGCATCATATTCCGCAGTATTGATTATCTGCTCGGTATCTATCGACGATACGGGAGCTTTTTTCTTTTCTTTTTTCATGTATTTTCCTTTTCTTTTGGTATTATATCTTCAAGAGAAATTCCGCTGAGTGCCAAAAAGCACTTTGACATATCCTCGGGAGGCATTGACACGAACGTATGTATTTTCTCCTCATACGGAAGAGGGAGCGAGAGACTGTATGCGTGGAGCGCGTGCCGGCCGATAAGCTCGCTTTCCTGACCGTATATATCGTCACCGATCATAGGATGACCCAAATGTGCAAAATGAACTCTCAGCTGATGCGTCCGTCCGGTCTCGGGTATTGCCTCGACCAAACTAATGTTGTCATTTGCAAACAACACCCTCCAATGTGTTATCGAAATAAAGGAGTCGGGGTCGGATTCATCACCGACACACCTGACGATAACACTTTCCTCCATGCGCTTCATATACGTTGTGGTGGTGTGCCAATCGCTGTCGGAACAGATCCTTCCCTCAAGCAAGGCAACGTATTTCTTTTTTATCATTCCGTGAGTCTTTGCATAGTGGAGAAAAGAAGCCGAAATAGCGTGCTTAGCCACAAGAGAGATCCCGCTCGTATTTCTGTCAAGCCTGCCTATAGGACGGAAAACAAGAGGCTCTTCGCGTTCTTTGTAGATATGGGCAATCGCGTTTGCAAGGGTATCATCGGTGTGATTGTGCGAAGGATGAGTGGGCATATAAGGCGGCTTGTCGATCAAAAAAAGATCGCTCGTTTCAAGAATAACATCAAGAGGAATACTGTGTGGCTCGACCGCGTCGTTTACGTCGTCAAACGAATCCTTTTCGCGAATTGAAAGAACGTCACCCTCGCAAAGCACGTAGCGTACCGTAACGTGATTTTCGTTCGCGCATATCCCGTCCTCGATCCTTTTAAGAGAGGCAAGAGCAGAGCGTGATATTTTAATTTTATTTTTCAAAAAAGAGAGAACCGTTCGCCCTGAGTCCTCTTTAGAAATAATAAAGTCCATTTTGCCCCCCGAAAAAGATATATACTGATTATACCACACGAAAGATGGAAAAGTGCGAATAATTTGTAACTTGTTTCAAAAATAAACAGGTAAAATAAAGGCAGACCGCGTAATATTTGGAAAACACCGAAAATATAATTTTACAGATGAATTTTTCGGGAGGATGCTATGAAGGGTATAACCAAATTATTTATTTTTTTGTTTGCAGGCGCACTTGCGTGCACTCTTATGTGTACAGCCGTTGCCGCAGAGGATGACGGACAGAGCTCCGCACTGCATTCCTTGATTTCCACGGGTGCAAACGTTATTGCGAGCGAGCAAAACACTGTTTCCTGCGCTCTTGACGTTATAGCTAATCAAAATCAAATGGCGGTAGCAGGAATAAAGGGAAACGCTCTTAATTTTTCAGCGGACAGATTTGCGTGTGCAATGAACCTCGGGCAGATCGATAAGATCACCGTTACAGAGTTGCCTGACATCTCTTGCGGAGCTCTGTATATAGGCAGCAATGGAGTGTCGGTCGGGCAGAGCCTTAGCGCGAGCGATATCGCACTGATGACTTACGAGGAAGCCGCAGGAGGTGTCGGACGTTCCGCAAGTTTTAAGTTTACAGTGAACGGAAGCGCTTATGAGATGGTATGCAATATCTTCATGATAGATTCGGTAAACTATTCACCCACAGTGAAAACCGCATCATATATCTCGCTCAATAATGAAACGTACAAGGGCATCAAGATCGGAGGAGTGCTCTCCGCATACGACCCCGAGGACGACGAGCTCACGTATGAGATTGTTGACTATCCTGCCCACGGAATACTGACACTTACCGACAAGAAGCTCGGAACCTATACGTATTCCCCCATAGGAAACTATACGGGAGAGGACAGCTTTGTCTACGTGGTCAGAGACAAATACGGGAATTATAGCTCTGCGGCAAGAGTGACTATCGAGGTAAACGCACAAAGAACCTCCACGGTCTACAGTGATATGATTGACAACGAGCTTTATAGCCACGCACTCGCGGTGACCGAAAAGGGACTGATGAACGGAGTGCAGGTAGGAGACTATTTCTACTTCGAGGCGGATAGAGAAGTAAGCAGAGCCGAGCTCGTTGTGACGGCAATGAACGCGATCGGAATAAAGAGCGTTCCCGAGGTAAAGGACACGGGATTTGCCGACGATGAAGATATCAGTCCCGAGATGAAAGGGTATATATCTCTTGCCTATTCTAAGGGCTATATAAGCGGAACGAAGTCTGACGGAGAGATATATTTCAAGCCCAACGAAAAAATAAAGCTCTCCGAGGCGGCAGTGATAATCAGTAATATGATCGGCTATGCAAAGCCCGACGTAACCCCTGCATTTGCGGATGCAGATGCGATCCCGTCCTGGTCAAGCGCGGCAATAGAATCTCTCTATACTCTTGGGATACTCGAATTTCCCGACAAAACGGTCGGAGCAAACGAGACCGTAACAAGAGGAGATATGGCAAAGCTGCTCAATAAAACGATGCAGTTGATCAACAAATAAGAAATAAGGGGGTGAGTCAAATGCAAAAATGCATTTGGTACTCACCCCCGTCGTTTTTGCTTTGCGGCTAAACACCGCAATTTTTGCCTGTTTTACAGGCAAAAACCGCAAATTCCGCGCTTCACAAAAGCCTACCGTCGGCTTTTGTGCGCAGGGGCTACGCAAATGACGTAGCCCCTTTAACGTTATTTGCCTATCTTCTTAAGTATATTTTCGTAGGTCAGACCGTATCTGTCAGCTATATCTCGCGCATAGCTCTTTCCGTCGGGCTTTGCGCGATAGATCTTGAAGGATCTTCTGCCTTCCTCAATTCCGGCAACAAGAGTGTCTATCTTCACCCCGCCGTTTTTCTGCGAATCGGCATTGATGCGATCGATCTCTGCCGCAAGCTCGTGAAGGTGAGTTGCGAAGAGACAACGGCAACCGACCATGCTCATACCCGAAAGCACCTCGGCGGCAATGTATGAACCCTCGTAAGAGCCGGTTGAAGAGAATGACTCGTCAAGCAGAACAAGGCTGTGCTCGGTAACACTGTCGAATATCTCGCCAAGACGCGCACATTCCTCGCCGAGTCGACCCTTGTCAATGGTGTCGTCAGCACCCGTGGGGAAATGAGTGTATATCGCATCCGCAGGACTTATAGAGGCACTCTTGGCAGGAACGAACATACCAAGCTGCATCATAGTAGCGGCAAGACCCATAGCGCAGGTAACAACCGACTTTCCTCCGCGGTTTGGACCCGTCAGAACGTAGATCAGCGCATCATCTTTGTTAAAGCTTACGTCATTTGCTACGATCTCCTCGCCCTCGCCGAGCTTGAGCGCAACTACGGGGTTGTAGAGCTCGCACGCGTTGAAAGCAGGGGGATCCATAGGGGAAATCTCTGGAGTGCAAAGATCACAGCCGCGAGCTTTGAGACGGTTGAGCATCTCGGTGCCCTTGACGACAAATTCAATTTCGGGCATAAGCGCGAGAAGAAAATCAGTGTTCTCAAGCACGTAGGAATGAACGATCTTTTTCCAGGATTTAAGCGACGTGCGGTAAACCTCGTTTATCGCAGAATTGAACGCGGTGGACAGAGCAGTTCTCTGATTATCGGATTGACTCTTGCCAAATGGCACGAGATTTGCAATGCAGGTGTAGTCATCGTCCTTGAAATTGAGACGAAGTATTTTGTCAATAGTGTCACCGGACTTAAAGGGCTCGGCATTGACAGAAAGAACACCCGCGTAAGAGGGGCGGAGCTGTGCATCAAGATTTACACCGATAGAAACGCTCTTGATCTCACGAACGCGCTTGGTAAGCTCGCTAAGCTTTTCGTTGAGGTCCTTGTAATAGTCGGACTCTGCAAGCTCGGAGATCCTTTGGGCAAAGAGAGAGAACGCACGGCTTTGAAGCCTGTCCTTAATATTCTTGAACCCGTTGTAGAGAATCTCAATGCAAGAAATATAAAGCTCAATTTCGGTAATACTTGAAAGATAATCATCGCTCTGACTGTCAGCCTCAAGCCTGCGAAGCTCAGTAACGTCGGTGAGAACGGGGATCAGCTTTTCGAGCGTCTCGGATAGCTCGGGACAGTTCATCATATCCGAAAAGACCTCGAGCCTGTATTTCATTACCGCAGGCGAGGTAGTGAGGTAGTCCGAGAGATCGGAGCTCTTGAGATCAAGTATCTCAAGCATACCGAGCTCGTTGAGAGTGTACATATCAACGTCGGGACGGGAAGCACCCGCCAAATGATCATTTTTACTTTTTTCATCGGGGAAAAGCAGACTGAAATTAGTAATATCCATTTTTCGTCCTTTCGAAATTCAGATTTTTATAACTGTTTTTTTGCCGTTTCTTACAACTAAAATATCGTTAAGTCCAACGGAACGGAGAAGAGAAAAGCCTTCGTCAATGCATTCGCCTATTTGGGCTGCACCGTGCGAATCGGTACCGACTGTAACCAATCGTCCGCCGCATTCACGGTAAATAGAGAGGAAATCACGGTCGGGAAGAGCAAATCCAAGCCCTTTCCAAAGAGTAGAGACGTTGACCTCAAGTGCAATTTCCTTTGCGATCATTTTTTTGAAAAGCTCTTCAGCTTTTTGTGCGTGCTTTGTGAAATCGTAATGATTGCCCGAGATCGCGCAGTAACGTGACATGTAAGTCAGATGCGCGATAGTGTCAACTCCGTCAAAGGTGTCAACTATCTCGCATAGCTCGTCAATGTATTTCTCAAACGTGTGTCCGAGATAAGACGGATTCATATCGCGGAAGATAGCGTTGAAATCCCAATAGTAAAAGTCAAGTGCACCGCGGAGATTGTGTAGTGAGCCGATAATAAAATCAAAATCGTATTTTTTCAGCAGATTATTAGCCTCCTCGGGGTACTGATCGTACTGACCGATCTCGATGCCGTAAGAAAGATTGAGCTTGCTTTTGTATTTCTCTTTGGCGGATATAATAGCCTTGTAATGCGCCTCCGCATCAAAGGGGGGATATGCCGCCTCTGCTCGCCAGTTGCATTCGAAGTGATCGGTTATCGCAAGGTCGGTGACCCCGCGCGCGATCGCCGCTTCGCAAAGCTCGTCAGGCGTTCCCGTCCCATCAAAAGAGAAATGAGTGTGTGTATGATAATCGCATTTAAACATAATTGCCTCACATTTTCGTATTCAAACTCCATTTTACCACATTTTTGCCGATTTGTATATAGTTTTTTAAAATTTTGTAATGTATTTGGATTTAGGTTGAAATGTGTTTGTCCGTCCTTGACGAAACAGTGCATGTGATTTACAGTTTTTGTTCGTAAAAAAACTCAAAAGTGCTATTTTTTATTGCAAAAATGAGATTTATCCATTGAAAATGTTTTAAAAATGTGCTAAAATAATACAGTAATGAAATTTCACTTCAAAAACGGAGGTTTAATTATGAAAAAATTTATGGATAAGGACTTTCTTCTTGAAACTCCTACGGCGACAAAGCTTTACGAGGAGCACGCGGCAAAACTGCCAATAATCGACTACCACTGTCACCTTGTTCCTGCGGAGATTGCAGAGAATAAGAAATTCACAAACATTACAGAGCTTTGGCTTTACGCAGACCACTACAAGTGGAGAGCTATGCGCTCCTGCGGTGTTGACGAGAAGTACATCACGGGTGACGCGTCTGATTTCGAAAAATTCAGCGAGTACTGCCGCATTATGCCTCTTCTTATCGGCAACCCCGTTTATCACTGGAGCCATCTTGAGCTTCGCAGATATTTTGACTGCGAGCTAACAATCAACAGCGCAAATTGCGAGGCTATCTGGAATATCACACGCGAAAAGATCGCAAAGGACAACTGGGGTGCAAGAGATTACATCAAAAATTCCGGTGTAAAGCTCGTTTGCACGACCGACGATCCTGCAGACGATCTCCATTACCACAAAGAGATCAAGGAGTCGGGATTTGAGGTTCAGGTTCTTCCCGCATTCCGTCCCGACAAGGGTCTCAATATCGAGAGAAAGGGAATTGTTGCATACATTGCCAACCTCGGCAAGAGCACGGGAATTGAAATCACCGATTACGACTCTCTTTGCAAGGCTTATCTTGTTTCTCTTGACCGTTTCGAAGCTCTCGGATGTAAGACCGCAGATCACGGAATGGATAACTACATTCCTTTTGCAAAGCCCGACGTATATCACGCAAACGAGATATTCAAAAAGGCGCTTGCTACAGACGGCGCGGAGATAACAGAGGACGAGCTTGCGCTTTGGAAGACTCAAATGATGAGATTCTTCGGTCTCGAATACGTAAAGCGCGGCTGGATCCTTCAGCTTCACTACGGTGTACTCCGTAACCCTAACAAAACTATGTTCGCAAAGCTCGGTCCCGACTCGGGTTACGACACCATTCACGCGCAGAACTGCATTGCGGATATGGCATCTCTCCTTAACTATCTCCAGGAAAACGACGCTCTCCCCAAGACTATAATTTACCCTATTAACCCTGCGGACAACGCGGCGGTCGGTACTCTTTGCGGAAGCTTTTGCCGCGGCGACGGAAGCAACACTCCCACAGTTGTTCAGGGCAGCGGCTGGTGGTTCAATGACAACATCGACGGCATGGAAGCGCAGATGAAGAGCTTTGCAAACCTTGCTTCTCTTGGCAATTTCCTTGGAATGCTCACCGATTCGAGAAGCTTTATGTCCTACCCCAGACACGAATATTTCCGCAGGATCCTTTGTAACATAATAGGAAATTGGGTAGAGAAGGGACTCTATCCCGACTATGATGCAGCGGCGGAGATCGTTGAGAGGATCTCGCTTTACAACGCGGTAAATTACTTCGGTTTTAAGATCTAATTTAACAATTTGTTTGGAGACCATAGATGAAAAAGTGTAATGTTTTCAAGACTTTAGGATTTGTTGCCGCTGCATGCGCGGTCGGCGCGGCGGCTTTGGTAATTAAGAAAAAGCTTGACGAGGAAAAGAAAAAAGAAGCCGAGATCGAGGCTGAAATAACCGCTATTCTTGAAGAAAAATATGCGGAGATCGAGGCTGAAGAAGAGGCAGAAGAAGCGCAGGCGGAGGAGGCATAATGTCTTTAAATATCGTTTTTCTTGATGCCGCTACGATCGGCTCGGACATTGATCTTTCGATGTTTGAAAGGTTCGGAAAGCTCACCGTTTTTAAGTCGACCTCGCAGGACGAGTTCGTTAATAACGTGGGCGACAGCGACGTGATCATTATAAACAAGCTCAAGGTGGGAAGACACAATTTGCCTTATTGCAAAAGGGTTAAGCTCGTTTGTGTCACTGCTACGGGATATGATAATATCGATCTTGAATACTGCCGCGAGAATGGAATTGCGGTCTGCAATGTGGTCGGTTACTCTACACAGAACGTTGCGCAGTTGACTCTTTCTATGGCTTTGTCGCTTATCTGCCATCTTAATGAGTACAACAGGTCAGTTGCGGACGGGACTTATTCGCGCGGAAGCAGTGCAAATATCCTTGTTCCCGTGTACCACGAGATCTACGGAAAGACCTGGGGAATCGTGGGTTACGGTAATATTGGCAAGCAGGTGGCGAGGGTCGCAGAGGCGCTCGGATGCCGCGTTATCGTCTATAAAAGGACACCTGTTGAGGACGCAGAATGCGTTGATATAGAAAGGCTTTGCAGGGAATCGGACATCATAAGCGTGCACACTCCGCTCAACGACGGGACGCGCGGACTTATCAACCGCGAGAGGATAGCTTTGATGAAAAAGGATGCTATTTTCATAAACGTGGCAAGGGGTGCTGTGACCGACGAGGAGGCATTGGCAGAGGCTATTCTTGAGGGCAGGCTTGGCGGTCTTGGAGTGGACGTTTACTCCAAAGAGCCTTTCCCGGAGGACCATCCTTTTGCCAGGATAGCGGGTAGAGACGACGTCTTTCTCACGCCGCACATGGCTTGGGGCTCGTACGAGGCGAGGGTCAGATGCTGCGAGGAGATCTGTCTCAACATCGAGGCATATCTGCGCGGCGAGAAAAGGTGCCGAGTGGTTTGATTCTGATTTTTGGCGAGAGGGTACAGCAATATAGTGCAAGCGCCGAAATTGAATTGAAAAAATAGTGAAAATAACGTATTTATAACGGTTTTAACGGGGTGGTGACACCCCGTTTTTGTTTGTTGATTTTTGAGATGAGGGCGATGTTTTGTGGCTTCGGGGCGATTTTCCCTTGAAACACCGTGAAAGTTTGCACTATATTGCTATGAGTGGTGATTTTTTCAGAGAAAATGTATATATACATTTTTTATGCATTATTTCGAGGGGATTTTGGATATTTATGCATTGGTGGATTTTTGTGCGGAAAAGTTGGTTTATAGTTGGTTCAAAGTTAGTTTAATGGCAAAAAATGTTGACAAGCGGGGATATATGTGTTAAAATGTAAAATGTAGTATTTTATTCCTATTGATATTTTAGAAGGGAAATGACATGGAGCTTAATACTTGCAGATCGTGCGGTGGCGTTCTTGAACGCGCAGGAAATTATTACGTATGTAAATTTTGTGGCAACAAGTGGGAGATAGATGTCGGTAACGATATTTATGTCGTTGACAGAGCAAATGCCTGGGCGGCTCTTCGTGATTGTGACTTTGAGGCTGCTGTTGAAAGATTTGAAAACATCATCCTCAAAGAAAAGGATAATCATGAAGCATACTGGGGACGCGCTCTTGCGCTTGGCGGAATTATTTACGTCAATGATATGAATGAGCACAAGAAGGTACCCACGTGTAACTCGATAAGTGAAGAATCCTTCCTTGAGTCCAAGGACGTTATTTCGGCTATTGAGCTTGCACCACAGGAGATTGCCTCGACATATAAAAAACAAGCAGCAGAGATTGAAAAAATACGCGTTGAATGGCTTGATAAGGCGAGGAAAGAACCGCCGTATGACGTATTTATATGTTTTAAAGACAGTGACCGTGAGAATAACATCGATAGAACTGACGACAGTTATGATGCTCACGAGCTTTATAATGCTTTGACGGCGGAGGGATACAACGTATTTTTCAGCAGAGTCAGTTTGCGTGATAAGGTATCAGAGCATTATGAACCATACATATACAATGCGATTAAAACCGCAAAGGTTATGATCGTGTTTGGTGAAAAGCCTGAGTATTTCAACGCTGTCTGGGTTAAAAATGAGTGGAGCAGGTTCAGGGCAAAGATTGAGACCGGAGAGAAGCACAAAAATTCTCTCGTAGTTGCATACAAGAATATGAGTCCTGCCGACCTTCCGATATCGTTGAGAACAAGGCAATGCCTGAATGCTGCCGATATTACGTTCTTATCCGATCTTACAGAGCATATTAAAAAGGTCATAGAGGCTATAGAGGAAAACAGACATCTTGAAAAGATCGAGATAAAGGGCGGACAAAAGACAAGAAAAGCGAGCACGCTGGTTAAGCATACAATAAACACCCGTGAGATCGGTCAGATAGAGAAGGAAACAAGCATTGATGAAAAGCAATTGCTCGATCTTGTTCCAACCTATATTGCCGCATATCAATGGCATGATGCAGAGGATCTTTTGAAAAATATACTGTTTGAAAATCCTTCCTCGGCAGAGGCGATGTGGCTAAGTCTTTTTGTCAAATACAAAAAGAATCCCAATAAATCGGGATTCGATTTTTACGAATCATTTGATGATAAGGATTTTGCAACGCTTGAAAAGATCTTATCTTGCGCCGACAAGGACTTTGCCTGCGAAGTTCTTGACACTTTGTACGGTACATGCGGCAGAGTGAGCGAAAAGCAATTCAACAAAATGTTAGATATTATTCTTCCTTACAAGTATGGAGGTAGGACTGAAAACGTCGCAACGGTTTTTGCTTATGTTAAAGAAAGCCGTAATTTCGAGGCTTTCAAAAAAGTTATTGAATCTCTTGAGAGCGATGAGGTAGATCGGTATATCATTTACAATTCGGAATACATCGATAACACTACATCGGTTGATGAGAAGATGGAGTGCGCAAAAAACATAATCGAGGTTGATGAGGGAAACAGATTCGCCTTACAGACGGTTCTTACCCTGAATATCGCCAAAGATAAAGAAATAACTTGTCTTATTGCGGATATCGAGAGACTTCTTGCGGTGCTTTCTTCCAATGATGAGCAGGATGATTTCATTAAACAGACATTAAGCTTTATCTTGTCTGAAAAGGTTACTAAGAACATTTGTGAGTTTACAAAACAGCTTGTAAGATATTACAATGGTGATATATCGGAGCTTGCAGAACAGCTTAACGGGCTCGCGAATCTAATGTTGGAGTCCAATTTCTTTGATGAGGCGAAATACATTTACCGTATTATCTTATCTGCAGATTCAAGATATGCCGATGCTTATCTCGGTATATGTCTTGCAAACATCAAGGTTGCTTCTTTGGCAGATTTAGCATCAACAAAAATTCTTATAAAAAAGCAGACTGAATTCAATAAATATCTGACGCTTTTGGATGAGAAAAAACGATTAGACGTTTTGAAGCTGGCAAACAGACAAGAGAGAATTCTTATATCGAAAAAGAGACGCAGGAGGTTCGTTTTGATAGCAACCCCTGTGGCGGTTTGCTCAATTATAGCAGTTCTTGCCTTGATATTAGTAGTCATTCCTAATTATAATTACGATAAAGCAATATCTCTTATGGAGGCAGGTAAATACGACGATGCAATAGCTGCGTTTGAGGCGATGGACGGTTATAAGGACAGTGCGGCGAAGATTGAGGAGTGCAATACTGCGCTCAAGGATATCGATTACGACGCGGCAGTTGCGCTTATGACCGAAGGTAAATATGCCAGTGCGATAGTTGTGTTTGAGGCTATGAACGGTTATAAGGACAGTGCGGCGAAGATCGAGGAGTGCAATACTGCGCTCAAGGATATCCGTTACGACGCGGCAGTTGCGCTTATGACCGAAGGTAAATATGCCGAGGCAATAGTAGTGTTTGGGGCTCTGGGAGACTATAAGGATAGCGCAACAAGACTTGAAACATGTAGTACAGAGATAAGAGACGCAACATTTGAATTAAATTTTGAAGTAGGCTTTGACTCTGGCAATGGTGGATATATTATTGTAAATTACATTGGATCAGGGACAAATGTTGTAATCCCTGCGATATATAAGGGAAAGCCAATAATTAGTATTGGAAATAAGGTTTTTGAGGATTGCAGTAGTATTAAAAGTGTTGTAATACCAAATAGTGTGACGAGCTTAGGTGATTGGGCGTTCTGTGATTGCGACAGTCTTACGAGCGTGGACATCCCCAACAGCGTGACGAGCATAGGTCATCGGGCGTTCTTTGATTGCGACAGTCTTACGAGCGTGGAAATAGGCGACAGTGTGACGAACATTGGCAATTATGTGTTTTCAAGTTGTACAAACCTAACGAGCATAGTGATTCCTGACAGTGTGACGAGCGTTTACTCTTACGCTTTCAATAATTGTAAAAACCTTACGAGCATTACAATAGGTAAAGGTGTGACGAGCATTGGTGATTCTGCGTTCCGTGTTTGCGACAAATTGAAAACCGTGCTTTACACGGGTACAGAGGAGCAATGGAGTAGGATAAATATCGGAGATAGCAATGACTATCTGAAATCAGCGACGAGAGTGTATAATTACGTTCCCGAGGAGGAATAACCCCTCATCCGTCTTTTTCCGTGAGCGGCAAAATCCACCTTCTCCCCGGGGAGAAGGCTATAAGGGCAACCGCGTGCGGTTGCCCTTTTTGATGTTTGGTGGTGCGGAGGGTGGTTTATGGGTTTGTGCGGTGGAGCCGTCCCGCGACCCCCGCCCACTCCCCCCGACGCTTCGCGTCTCCCCCCTCGCCGTCCCCCGAGGGGGAGGAGGGAGAGAGTGTTTTTTTGCGGGTGTCATTCGCTACCGCGGCACTAGCGAAGGCTGTGCTTGCTTCGCTACCCCGAGGGGGAAAAGCGGAAAGTGGAGGGTGGAGGGTGAAGCTTTACTGTGTGGGTTTGGTTGAATTGGATAGAAAAGGATTGAATTGGATTGAATAGGATTGAAAAAAATCCGCCGATTTTGTCGGCGGATTTTTTGGTGGGCGCGGCGGAGCCGCGCGCGAGCGAAGCGAGCGCGCCTTCGTTTGCAAGAGGATTGGCGTGGGGGAGTGGGATGAAAAAGGAAATGAGACGTGAATTGGGAAGTGGGACTCACGCAAACGAATTGGCGGCGAGGGCGAAGCCCGAGGCGACGGATCCGCCGCGAAGAAAGATTTTTTAAATTACCCCTCATCAGTCGCTACGCGACAGCTGTCTCGCTGCGGCTCGGGCACATCGCGGCTCTGACAGTCCACAGGACTGTCATTCACTACCGCGGCACTAGCGAAGTCTGTGCTTGCTTCGCTACCCCAGGGAGAAGCCTAGAATATTGTTTCTATTACTTTGTTACACTCGGGGGGCGAATAGCGCCAGGAGTCGAGGTGGGTTATTTTATTACAGTCGATGAAGTAGTCGAGCGTGGGGGTTCCGAGGTCGCCTTTATAGGAATCGACGAGGACGAGCTTGATTTTCATTCTTTCGGGGATGATGCTTTTTATGTAGACTGCTGCCATTCGTCCTGTGACGTCTGCGTCGCGCAGAAATGGAATATCGTCGCGCAGCTCCGCGAGTCCTGCGAGGTTGGGCGCGAGCTCGATGAATACTCCATAGCTTTCGACGCTTCTTATTATTCCTGCGACGGTCTGTCCGGGGGTGAAGTTCGCCGCGTTTTCTGCCCAGGTGCCGAGCAGCTCGCGCATTGAGACAAATATTCGGTCGCGCTCGTAGTCGATGAATTTTACTACTGTATTTATGACCATTCCGCAAAAGAGGCGGTCCTTGGGGTGCGAAAAACGCGACACTGATATACAATCGACCGACAAAAGCGACACTATGCCGCATCCGATATCGACGAACGCGCCGAAGGGCTCGAGGTGCGTCACGCGCGAGGTTATGATATCGCCCGGGATGAGATCGTCTATATAGTTGCGTTTGCACTCGATCTGCGCTTCGCGACGAGAGAGATAGGCGGTTATTTTGCCGCATTTTTCTTCTATTGAGGTCACTTTGAAGCATACCGGCTTGCCGACTCGCGTTATTACGGCGATGTCCTTTACGTCCTCGCCCTCGCGGCAGAGGCAGACCTCGTTTTTCGGTATTATGCCTGTCACTCCGCGCAGATCGACGTGGAGATTCATATCTCCGTCGCAGAGAAGTGCCGTGCTCTCCATTGTGATGCCTTTTTCCATTGCGCGCTCGAGTCCTGCGCGTCCCATTGACAATAGCTCGCGATTCTGCGCGCTTCCCATTATTAAGCCTTCGGGTTTATATGTGTTTATCATTATAGGTTTTACCTCCGTAGTTTTCAGGGTCTTACGCTTAAATTGTATGATTGGTGGAGGGGAGTTATGACAAATGCGTTCATCCAATAAGCGTCGCGTATGCAACGAGAGAATTATCTTTATCAAAGTCCATTTGTTGCAACCGCTGCTTGCAAGCAAGCAGTCCGAGTTGCGGCTTGACGTAGGGAACTACGCCGGCGCCTTGCCCTCTCCGGTGCGCCTTGTCTTGCTCGCTTCTTGAATGAACCGATGTTTTTTGAGTTTTTGATATTCGGTGATGAAAAAAGGGAATTATCTCAAAAAAATTTTAAAAATCATTTTTGAGCAAACAATATGAAAAAGTGAGAAAAAACGAGAAAACGAGAGCTTTGTGGATGCTAAATTTAAAAAACGAAAAAAAATTTAAAAAAGGTATTGACAAAGGTTTTTCCTTGTGATATAATATCCGAGGTTGAAAAAAAGAACTTATTTTTGGAGGATAACAAAATGTCTACTTTCATGCAGAAAAAAGAAGCAGTTGTCCGCAAGTGGTACGTAATCGACGCAGCCGGTAAGCCTCTCGGCAGAACCGCTGTCGTTGCTGCAGACCTCCTCCGCGGCAAGAATGCTCCTGAATTCACACCCCACGTTGACTGCGGAAACTTCGTTATCATTATTAACGCTGCAGAGGCAGTGCTTACAGGTAAGAAGCTCGAGCAGAAGTACTATCAGAGACACTCCGGCTACATCGGCGGTCTTAAGAGCGTACAGTACAAGAAGATCATGGCTGAGAAGCCCGAGTTCGCTATGGAAACAGCAGTTAAGGGCATGCTTCCCAAGAATTCTCTCGGTAGAACAGCAGCTACCAGACTCAAGGTTTACGCAGGCGCGGCTCACAAGCACGAGGCGCAGAAGCCCGAGACCTACGAGTTTTAATTGAAGAAAGGAAGGAAGTAAAGTCATGTATACAAGTGCAAAGCCCTACTTCTACGGAACCGGTAGAAGAAAGAAATCCGTTGCTCGCGTAAGAGTTTACCCCGGTAACGGTAACATCACCATCAACGGCAAGGACGTTGAGGAATATTTCGGTCTCGAGACCCTTAAGCTCATCATCAACCAGCCCTTCACGGCTACCGGTACGATGGGTAAGTTCGACATCGTTGCTAACGTAAACGGCGGCGGTATCTCCGGTCAGGCGGGTGCTATCCGTCACGGTGTTGCTCGTGCGCTCGTTAGCGCAGACGAGAACTACCGTCCTGCTCTCAAGGCTGCAGGTTTCCTTACCAGAGACCCTCGTATGAAGGAGAGAAAGAAATACGGACTCAAGGCTGCACGTCGTGCACCTCAGTTCTCCAAGAGATAATTTCGACCACAGGTCGAAACTTGCAAAAAACGCTCGGCGTATGCTGGGCGTTTTTTGTTATCTCTTGGAGAACAATGAATTGCCCTATGGGCATGAATTGGCTAACGCCATGAATTGCCTACGGCATTGAAATACCGGGCAATTCAATTCATGAAAGCAATCGCTTTCAAATCATGAAGCCGTAAGGCTTCAATTCATGACGCAAAGCATCAATTCATTACTATCGGGAGAAAGATTGCCCAAAGGAACGCAAAAGCACTTATGACACACGATTTTTATGGTGTATCATAAGTGCTTTTTTCTTACGGCAGATCCGATTCCACGCCGTAGACCTCGCGGTATTTGGCGCGGCACAGGGCATAGTTTTGCGCCTGCATCGCGCGCTCGTTCTCACGCACCCGCTTCTCGGGGTCTGGATACATCGGCGGCATAATATGGATTGTGTATTTCTGCTTGGGGAAGTTGTGCTCGTCAAGCGCGTCGGTGTCCTCCATAGTCACAAACACGGGAATGATCGGCACGTTGAACTTTGCCGCGTAGTGGTACGCGCCCGCCTTTGGGGGGCGCGGCTTGCGGTAGTT
>JBGUSX010000155.1:0-6797 GCA_045132775.1 Eubacteriales bacterium | reverse complement strand
CGCCTGCGGCATATCACTCGCGCACAGCGCGAATATCACTGCGCCACGCGCAATATCACTTTCGCAGAGCGAAAATATCACCGCAACGCACCGCGTTGCTCGGACCGGGGGTCGCGGGATGGCTCCAAGTCTCCGCCAAATTGCAATTTATCACCCTTGCACTCTCAACCCCACCAATTCACAACGGTTCCGTGGCAATTACCACGGGACCGCTACAAATAATTATCAAATTCACTTTTTTAATGCCAACTCAACAATTTTAAGACATAGCTTTCCGTAATCGATCCCGCTCGCCGCCGCCATCTGTGGCAAAAGACTTGTGGGAGTCATACCGGGTAGCGTGTTCGCCTCAAGGCACCAGGGCTTTTCGTTCTCGTCAACCATAAAGTCAAATCTCGAGTACCCCGAAAGCCTGAGCGCATCGAACGCAAGCTTCGCCTGCTCGCCTACCGCGCGGCAAAGCTCCTCGCTGATCTCTGCAGGGCATATCTCAAGAGTCTTGCCAGCCTGATATTTGTTCTTGTAATCGTAAAATCCTTCGGTGGGAATGATCTCGATCGCAGGAAGGACCTTCCCGTCAAGTATTCCGACCGTCAACTCCCTGCCCTCGATCTTCCTCTCAACGAGAATGTTGTCCTCATATTTCTCCGCCTCGGCAAGAGCGATCTCGAGAGATGCGCGGTCGTCAACTATCGAAATACCGACACTCGAGCCGCACGAGCAGGGCTTTACAACACAAGGATAACCGATCTTTTCCTCAATAAGCGCGACATCGCTCGACTTCGCGCTGAAATAAAGCCATTCGGGTGTGTTGACCCCCGCGCCGACAAACATCTTTTTGGAAATGTCCTTGTCCATAGCAAGCAGACTTCCAACGTATCCCGAGCCTGTGTATTTTATGCCGTAGTTGTCAAGCGTCGCCTGAAGCTGACCGTTCTCACCCATAGCACCGTGGAGCGCAAGAAAAACAACGTCGGCACGTCGGCAAAGCTCAATAATTCCGCGTCCGATAAGAGCCTCACCGTTTCCGCTCTCGGCTTTGAGTCGGTCAAGATCGGGAACGCTGTTCCCAACTCTGTACACCTCACCCTCACGGGTGTTAAAAAGATCCTCTCTTTCAAGCTCAGACGGGTCAATACCAAGATAAACGTCTGCAAGACAAACCCTTTCGCCTTCTCTTTTAAGTGCGTTCGCAATAAGACTTCCCGATGTCAGCGACACATCTCTCTCGGGGGAATATCCACCCGCTAAAACAAGTATGTTCATTTCAACTCTCCAAAATATGTCAATTTAGGGTCTCCCCCAACTTAATTTTATTCAAAAATTTTATTTTTGCCTCTGCAGGATCGCAACTCGGTCGCGTCCTCCGAGATCCTTGACGATACGGCAACAAAAACCGCCTCTTTCCGCGATCTTGCGAATATCCTCCGCCTGATCGTACCCGATCTCAAAGATAAAAAAACCACCGTCCTTGAGATTCGAGGCATATTTTTCAACTATCGCGCGGTAAAAAATCAAACCGTCACAGCCACCGTCAAGTGCCGCGCGCGGCTCGTAAGTGACCTCACCGCAAAGCGAATCAACAACATCGCTTCTGATGTACGGGGGATTCGAGATGATCGCGTCAAATTTCTCGCCGCCAAGCACACCGCCCGAAAGAACGTCACCCTCAATAAACGAAAGCCGCTCGGAGACCGAATTTTTCGCGGCATTTCTCTTGGCGATCTCAAGCGTTTTTGGATAGAGCTCGACCGCAACTCCAAAAAGATCACGCCGCAGATCAAGCAAGGATATCGCAATACATCCGCTTCCCGTGCAAAGATCGGCAAAGCTCGCGCCATGCGGCAAAAGCTTCATCGCCTCCTCAACCGCGCATTCGGTGTCGGGACGCGGAACGAGACAGTCCTCGCCGACCTCAAACTCGCATCGGCAGAACCACCATTTTCCGATAATGTACTGCAAGGGGTAGCCCGAGCATCTTCTCTCTATCGCCCGATCAAGCTTTTCGGACTCATATTCAGCCTCATCCGAGACAAAACCGCAGAATTCCTCGATCAGTATCTCGGCTTCCTGAAGATAGTTCTCTATCCCCGTGCTCTTCAGCCTCTGGCAAAGCTCCGAATACTTCATGCTCCTCCCCCTCTCCTGTAACGTACCAATATCATATTATAGCAGAAAAACACCGTCTTGAAAAGATGTTTTTGCAAAATAGATAAAATTATTTCTATCAATAATTTCTCGGTTAAATTGCAATTTGTCGGGGACGCGCGTGGGGGGCAAGTATGCATCGTGAAATAAATTTTATTCAAAATCAATGTGATGCATACGGCTCCTTGCCGTGCAAGGAGTCCGAGTCTTTATATGGCACGCTCCCCCCACACCCCCAAAACCCCAAATAATATTTTATGCAAGTTAAGACGGTTTATTGAACTATACCGTGTAGCACGTGCGGAGTATATCCGCTATCGTGTTGCAAGTAAATTTGTAATTAACATAAAGCAAACGATTTAGTGCAACTATCAACACGATAGCAGAGGGACAATGCGAGTGCGCCACGGTGTGAATTTGCTATCCATCTTAATCTGTATGAAATATTGGTTGGGGTTTTGAGGGGTTTGGGGAACTTTTTCCCCTGGAAAAGTTCCCCAAGCGCGTCCCCGCCAAATCAAAATTTGAAAAGCAAAACAGAAAAGCGCTCCGAAAATTCGGAGCACTTTATCTGTATTTTGCAAGCTCGGCATCGATAATGCCCTTGACCATATCGCGGATCTCCTCGGATCTCATCCCCTGGTACTGCTCGTAATAGATCGGCTCGTGGAAGATCACCTTTGATTTAACAGGCTTGAGCGAATTTATCCCAAACACCTTGTACGAGTCCACGACCGTCACGGGCACGAGGGGGCACTTCGCCTTAGTCGCGCACAAAAAGCAGCCGCGCTTGAACTCAAGAGTCCTGTTTCCCTGGTCCTTTTCGTAAACTCCCTCAGGGAAAACCAGGAACGGCTTGCCCGCCTTGACCTTTTCCGCAAGCTCGCGCAGCGCCTTCATCTGATCCTTGATACTGTCCTGATCAATACTGACACCGTCCATCATATCAAAAAACTGCTTAGCCAAAAACTGATTAGCCCTGCTCTTTTTGATCAAAAACGAGCACGGTCTCTCGTGCGACGAGATGATTCCGAGCGCATCGTATCTTCCCTGGTGGTTTGAAAACATAATGTAACCACCCTCCCGCGGAAGATTCTCGACTCCCTCACACTCGGTCGTGATCCTTCCCGTTCTCTTCACGGTCGCGATCAGCTTGCGCGCGAGGTTATACTTGTATTCATCCGAATACTTCTCGGGATGCTTTGCGCAGTACGCCATCTTGGGTGCGTAATACAGTATTCTGAAAACGTTGACGATGATAACGTAAACAAAACGTAACATCAATTCCTCCGTCAGAGATGACCGTCAGGTCCTCTCCGCCATGTAATAAATAAATTCTTCGGTATCCTTCCAACCGATGCAGGGGTCTGTTATGGACTTTCCGTAAATTCCCTCTCCGATCTTCTGGCTTCCCTCCTCGATATAGCTCTCGATCATAAAGCCCTTAAAGATGCTTCGGATATCGGGGTTGAGCGCACAGGAGTGCAGCACTTCCTTTGCAATCCTCATCTGTTCCTTGTATTTTTTTCCCGAGTTCGCATGGTTGCAGTCAACGATAAGTGCGGGATTTTCAAGTCCGCGCTTTTTGTACTCAGCGCAAAGATGCTCAATGTCCTCGTAGTGATAGTTGGGAAGCGACTCACCGTGCTTGTTTACGTAGCCGCGAAGGATAGAATGCGCCAGGGGATTTCCCGACGACTTTACTTCCCAACCTCTGTAAAGGAAGGTATGCGGATGCTGTGCCGCCATAACAGAGTTGAGCATGACCGAAATATCTCCGCCCGTGGGATTTTTCATTCCGACGGGGATCTCGATTCCGCTTGAAACGAGTCTGTGCTGCTGATTCTCAACCGAACGGGCACCGATCGCAACGTAGGAAAGAAGATCATAAAGATACTGGTAATTCTCGGGATAAAGCATCTCGTCCGCGGTGAACATTCCCGTCTCCTCGATAACGCGAAGATGCAGATGACGGATCGCAATAATACCCGCAAGCATATCCGAGCTCTTTTGAGGGTCGGGCTGATGGAGCATACCCTTGTAGCCGTCACCCGTGGTCCTCGGCTTGTTGGTGTACACTCTGGGAATTATCACAAGCCTATCGCTGACCTTTTCGCTTACCGCCGCAAGCCTGTGGCAGTAGTCCATAACAGACTCCTCGTTATCAGCCGAGCAAGGACCGATTATCAAAAGCTTTTTGTCCGACTCGCCGCTGAAAATACGCGCGACCTCACCGTCAAATACCTTCTTTTTTTCCTTCGATACGTCACTTAAGGGATAAGCCTCTCTTATCTCCTTCGGTATCGGCAGCTTTCTGACAAATTCCATAATTCACCTCAAAATATGTCTTGCCTTTTGCGGCAACAAATAACTTAACTTTTCTATTTTATCACCCGTTTGTTAACTCAATGTTAATATGCAAAAATTTTCCGCTTGATTATTCAACAAAAATTGCCCAAAAAACCTCGTTTTTCGGGCAATTCAATTATTCGTCCTGAGCGATGCTTTTTACTGCTTCGCGGATATCTGTCCTTAAAAAACCGAGCCTTGCAAGAGAGGCATACATTTTCTCCCTCGCCATACGCTCCTCGGGAATTTTTCGGTATTTTTTCAGTATCACGCGCGAGCAGATCTCACTGAAATCGACCCCGTCGAGATATTCGCGCGCCGAATCGATCGCAAAATCGGAATAACCCTCCTCGCGAAGCTTTGCAAGTATCCTCACCCTGCCCCACATCTTTTCGACCATTATTTCGGCTCGTCTGACAACCATTGCTACCTCGTCGATATACCCTCTCGATTCGCAGAGCCCCACTGCCGCCTCGGACGCGGATTTTGAAAATCCCTTAATTAAAAGCTTGCGGAACAGTGCCTTTGACGAGCATTGTGAAAAAGCCAAGGATGCACAAGCCGAGGAAAAAGCCGCCGTCACGTCTGCAAGCTCCTCAAGCTGCCCGACCACATAAAGCTCTACGTCTCCGTCGGGAAGCTCATCGAATTGCTCGTCAAACCGCTCGTCAAAAAGCTCGCGCAATATGAGAAACTCAATATCCTCGCATCCGCTCCCGTTTCCAACGGTCAGAGTCACAAGGACTTTTCCGTCCTCTCTGTAAGACCGCCTCGTTATTCTTGCATATCCGTCCATGCCGATATACAATTACTCGTCGTCTTCCATGGTGCGAATGTCGAAATCGTCATCGTCACCGTCGTCGAGCTCAAACTCCTCTTCGTTGAGAACGCCGTCGTTCTTGAGCATGTGATCTCTTACCTTTGCCTCGATCTCCGCGGCAAACTCGGGATTGTCCTCAAAGAGCTTCTTTACGTTGTCCTTACCCTGCGCAAGTCTGTTTCCGTCGTAGGAGAACCACGAACCGCTCTTCTTGATGATATCACTCATAATAGCAAAATCAAGTATCTCGCCCATGCGAGAGATTCCCTTGCCGTAAAGGATATCGAACTCTGCCACACGGAAAGGAGGCGCGACCTTGTTCTTAACGATCTTGCACTTTACGCGGTTTCCGTAGATATCCGAGCCGTTCTTGAGCTGTTCGGTCTTTCTGATATCAATTCGAACCGACGCGTAGAACTTGAGCGCGCGACCGCCCGTGGTCGTCTCGGGATTTCCGTACATAACGCCGACCTTCTCACGAAGCTGGTTTATAAACACAACGATACAGTTGCTCTTCGAGATAACCGCAGTCAGCTTTCTCATCGCCTGCGACATAAGACGAGCCTGCACACCGACAGTTGCCTGACCCATATCGCCGTCGATCTCCTGCTTCGGTACGAGAGCCGCGACCGAGTCGACAACGATAACGTCGATAGCACCCGAGCGCGCAAGCGACTCGGTGATAGAAAGCGCATCCTCACCGCAGTCGGGCTGAGAAACGAGAAGATTTGCAATGTCAACACCGAGAGCCTTTGCGTAAACGGGATCGAGCGCGTGCTCCGCGTCGATAAACGCAGCCTCGCCGCCTGCCTTCTGAACCTCCGCAATAATATGAAGCGCAACGGTAGTCTTACCCGAGGACTCGGGGCCGAAGATCTCAACGATCCTTCCCTTCGGAACTCCGCCGATACCGAGAGCCATGTCGAGAGAGAGAGAGCCGGTAGAGACCGCCTGAACCTCCATCTTTGTGTTCTCGCCGAGCTTCATGATCGCGCCCGCGCCGAATTCCTTTTCTATCTGTGCCATGGCGGTGTTGAGCGCCCTTCTCTTATCCTCTCTGTCGGTAAGCTCGGAAACCTTTGCCATCGCCTTCTTTGTTGCTGCCATCTTATTATCCTCCAAAAATCAAATAAATAATTCCGAGATCTGTTTCAAAACAATTCCGTTTTGCTGAAAATTCATCCAAAATCAACGCTTTTCCGTGTTACAAGCAGATTATACACCCTTTTTCACCGTTTGTCAATAGTTTTTTGAAAATATTTTTCCAAAATAGAAAGTTTTTCATTTTTACAACTTTTGCATTTTCAAACCAATAACTTTTATTTTCCGTTTTCGGAACTGAACACAATTTCTAATTCTCTCAATCAATAGAGAGGCATCCGGGACTTTTCAACACGGTTAATTTGAATTTTAGCTAATGTTCTAAATTGTTGGGCGGGGGCTTGCTCCCGCCGTTAAAATATTTTATAATCAACGAAAC
>JBGUSX010000154.1:0-4998 GCA_045132775.1 Eubacteriales bacterium | reverse complement strand
ACGCACGTCACTCACACACCGTAGGGGAGGCGCTTGCTCCTCCCGCTAACAAACGACTATTAAACCCTTATGGCTAAAGAAGAAACAAATGCTTTAGATCGGGAGGAGCAAGCACCTCCCCTACGGTTTTAAAGTGACGTTGGATTTATAGCCGTGAAGAAATCTAAAACCGTTTGCATTTTCAAACACACAGCTAAATTGCAATTTATCTGTTTACAAAAGGAGGCTCGAAACCGAGCCTCCGAATTTGTTGATTTGTTTTAGTCAATATACTCGACTGAGGGATAAAGCAGAGTCTGTGGGTTCGAATCGTATCTTGCCACCGCAAATACGATCTGATCTCCTTCCTTGACGTCAAGAACAGTATCTGCCCACTTGTTGTTGAGATTCTCTGCTGTCGCTGTCTGTGCAAAGAGCATCCAACCGCTCTTATCTGACGATGACAGTTCATTTTCAGGCCAAACCTTCTCGCCGTTAACGAATACCGCAACGTAGCAGGACGCAAGACCCGGTGAGAACGTAGATGCCGCAATCTTGACCTTTCCCGACTTGCCCGCGGTGTATCTGATTCCAAGCGTTCCGACTTCTGCATAAGTGTTGGTTGGACCTATTCTCATTCCGTTTGTTACGTAGAATCCGCCGTGTCCGCCCCAAAGGCTGTTGCCGTCATAGAGCCAGCCGTATTCCTCGACCTGATCGTAGACCTCAAACGAGCCGTCCGCATAGGTGAGGAATCCTGCATCCCAACCGGGCATATAGCCCTCAAAGCGTCTGTCGGGATAAAGCGCAGTTCCGTGATTGACGATGAGAGGCTTGTTGTCAGCAAAGCTTGATTTGTACGCGATCTTGAAGGTGCGCGTATCAAGTAAGGTTTTGCCGAGATATATCTCAACCGTTATATTTGTTGCTGCCTGATTTTTGCTTGTGATCTTAAATCCGTCAACCTCAAAGCCTTCCGTAAGTACCTTGATCGAAAGTCCCTCTACTGTTCTCCAAACCGGAGTAATGTAAGGAACTACGTGCGCCTCCATTCTGCCTGAATCAAAATAGAGCGTGTCGCCTATCTCGTAATATCCGTCGAGAGATACGAGCTTGAGCGTTATATCGTTCTCTTCCTCGTAGGAGAGCTTGTAGGAACGGTCGGGATAGAGGTAATTCAAGAATTTAAGCGTGTTCCTTGCCGCATCCATTCCCATTTCGTTCTGACCGAAAATACGGTAATGTATCTCGGGGTGCACGGTATTGAGGGTCTTGGGCATGTCGTATCCGAATATTGCCTTGAAATTCTCCTCAGATCCGTATACATCAAGGAAGTAATCCTCAACGTTCTTGTCGGATATTATCCATGATTCAGTTGCCTTGGTAGCAAGGAATACGTTTTTATATGGGCCGCTCAGCTGATTTGCCGCGGTATACTGTGCAAGACGGGGGCCTGAAAGGTAGAGCTCGTCCACCGTGTTTGCACTTGCACGCGTAGTGAAATATCCGCAGAATTCGATCGTCTTCTCTACACCGCCGTGATCGTAAACGACATCCTTCTGAATTGCCTCGTGCATTTCGGCAAATGCCTTGTAATAATAGTCGTATGTGTTGGTTCTGTCGCCTTCGCCCTGGAACCAGTAGTATGCCATGTGATTGAGGGTAAAGTGCCCTGCGTCAACCTCTTTGTAAAGGGTTTGGAGCGCGAGATTAAATACCGTGATCGCCTGATAATAATCGTTGTCGACGACCTTGCCGTCCTCGCTTGGCTTGAAGCAGTGTATGGGCTGACCGCCGTGAGACGCGTTGACTATCCAGACTCTCTCACCTGTCTGCTCTATCCACTCGTAAGCGAGTCCCGCGCAGACGCTGAAGTTTGCAAATCCGCCAACAAGTCCGTGCTGTGTCAGCACTCGGGGACTGCAGCCGTTCTTTACGGTGTTGCATGTCTCCCAGACGAGATTTGTGGGGACGTAATCCTTTGCGGTCTCAACGCTGAGTCCCTGTCCCGTCCAGGTGTAGTATGCCATAGTCTCGGGGGATTTGATAAAATAATCCTGATATTCATTCTTTTCATACGTGCTTGCACTCGGTGGGTCTCCCGAGCCGTTCGATTGACCCGTAAGGAAGAGAAGATTGATCGGAGCGGCGTGTACCATAACGTACGCCTTCTCTCCTCCGACAAGCGTGACCTCTGCAAGACCGCATCCCGATGCGTATACCTTGCCGTCCTTTACGGTGAGTATCGCCTCGTCCTTTTCATCACTTCCCGTCTTGTAGCTCGTGACTTCAATGTTGAGCACGCTCTCTGCCGCCTTATCGAACGAATAAGTATCCTGGAAGGCGATGTGAACTATTCCGTCTCTGTCCACGTAAGGATACTTCGTTACGTACATAGGCTCAACCGGAGCGGTTGTGGGTTCTTCTGTTGGCTCCTCCGTAGGCTTTTCCGTGGGAGATTGTGTGGGCTTCTCTGTCGGTGCCTCGGTTGGAGCGTCCGTAGGCTCTTCGGTCGGAGCGGACGTAGGCTCCTCGGTGGGAGCGGCCGTAGGCTCCTCGGTGGGAGCGGCCGTAGGATCTTCGGTGGGAGCAGTCGTAGGCTCTTCGGTCGGAGCAGTCGTAGGCTCTTCGGTCGGAGCAGTCGTAGGCTCCTCGGTGGGAGCAGTCGTAGGCTCTTCGGTCGGAGCGGCCGTAGGCTCATCAATAGGAGCGGTCGTAGGCTCATCAGTAGGAGCGGTTGTAGGCTCCTCGGTGGGAGCGGTTGTCGGTTCAATCGTAGGTTCGACCGTAGGTTCGGCTGTGGGTTCGACCGTAGGCTCAACTGTGGGTGTCACTGTGTAAGATTGAGTTTCCTTTTCGCTTGGCACAGCAGTATCGGTTTCTGACGGTGTTTCTACATCGCCATCGCACGCAACGATCGCAAGGATCATGCATAATGCCAAAATAAGCGCAAAAAATTTTTTCATTGGGAAATAACCCTCCTATTTTCACATTAAATAAATTATACTTTATCTCCTCCGTGCTTGTCAATCGGCATATTGACAGTTTAACTCATCATTTTTTATTTATTTTGACCAACCGCACCGAAAGAAAAACGGGCGACCTCGGGTCGCCCGTAAGTGATTTGCATGGATCAAAACAATCTCTTTTTACTTGAATTTACACGTTTTCTGCCTCAAAGGTATCCGCAAACGCAGTCGCAAGCGCGTCGCAACGTTCGTTGTAGGGGTGTCCGTTGTGTCCGCGCACCCAAACGAAGCTCACCTTGTGAGTGTCAAGTAAAAGTATCAATTTTTCCCAAAGGTCGACGTTAAGAACGTGACTTTTGTCGCTCTTTCTCCATCGATTCTTCTGCCAGGAATCAAGCCAGCCCTTTTCTATAGCATTGACCACGTACTGTGAGTCTGTGGTCAGCTTGACCTCGCAGGGCTCCCTGAGTGCCGACAGCGCCGCTATAACGGCGGACAATTCCATGCGGTTGTTCGTCGTCATGGGCTCTCCGCCCGAAAGCTCCTTTTCCCTGCCCTCGTAGACAAGGATCGCTCCCCAACCGCCTCTGCCGGGGTTGTTGCGGCAGGCACCGTCCGTATATATATCAACGTGTTTCATTATTACCTCTCGTTTTAAATTATGATCTCTATTCATTTTAACACGATTTTCGATCTGTGTCAATCATCTGCCGAACTTTTATTTTTATTCGAAAATATGACGACTAATAAATTTAGATATTTTTCGACAATATATTGACATTTGTTCACAATTATAATATAATGTTTACAATGAGCTATAAAAAAAGGTCAAAAAACAACTTTGGAAAGGTGAAACTCTATGAATACAGAGATCAAAGATCAGGTAGAAACGGCAGAAGAAAAAACCGCACCCGCAGGATCAGATCAGACACCTAAAAAGAAAAGAAAACGCCGCTTCGGTGACAGACGAGAGGGCAGACGCTTGCGCACCCTCGACGGTCTCCACGTTGCAATGCCATTTATAATGAGGGACAGAGCCGATGCCTGCAACACCTTTGCAGACGAGATCGACGTAGGCGAAGCGGAGCTTATCGTCCGCGAGCAGATACAGGCAGGCAAGGAAAACTTCTCTATGCTGCACGTAATACTTGCCGCATACGTCCGTACTGTTGCAACCTACCCCTATCTTAACAGATTTATCAGCGGTCAGCGCATTTACGCAAGACATAACATCGAGGTCGCTATGACCGTTAAAAAGGAAATGACCATGCACGCTCCCGAGACCTGCATCAAGGTCATTTTCGATCCTCACGATACCCTTTTCGACATTTACGAAAAGTTCAATGCCGCAGTTACCAATATCGATAACACAGGCACGGACGGGATCGCAAAATTCTTCCAGAAGTTCCCGAGACTTCCTTTCCGCTGGACCGTAAAGATCATCGAATGGCTCGATTATTGGGGACTTTGCCCGAAGATGCTTATGGACGCACTTCCCTTCTGGGGATCTATGATAATCACGAGCATGGGATCTCTCGGAATAAAGCCTATTTATCACCATCTGTATAACTTTGGAAACCTCCCCGTTTTCGTTTCCTACGGAACAAAGCGTAAGGTCGTTGAGATAGACAGAAAGGGCGAGAGACACGTCAAGCGCGTGATAGATATGAAGGTCGTTACCGACGAGCGTACCTGCGACGGATTCCAGTACGCAACCGCGTTCAAGTTTTGGAAGAGACTTATCGAGCACCCAGAGGCGCTCCTTACTCCTCCCGAAAAGGTAGAGGAAGATATAGATTGATAATACATCAAAAGGACAGAGAGATCTCTCTGTCCTTTTGATTAGATAAATTGCAATTTATAAAATAGCCTTCTCCAACGGAGAAGGGGGACCACCAAAGGTGGTGGATGAGGAGGTCGCCATTAAGACGTTCGTCACGGGAATTTTGTGGATTTTGTCTTGTGGCGCAAGGATTCTTTGCAATGAAACAAGATGATTAAAGGACGTGAAACCCTTGAAAGAGCGACCTCCTCATCCACCGCTAGCGCG
>JBGUSX010000153.1:0-6960 GCA_045132775.1 Eubacteriales bacterium | reverse complement strand
GTTTCGTTGCAAAAGAATCCTTGTGCCACAATACAAAATCTACAAAATTCCCGTGGCGCACACCCTGATGGCGACCTCCTCATCCACCACTTCGTGGTCCCCCTTCTCCGTTGGAGAAGGCTATTCGACAAATTGCAATTTATCAATTAGCACCAACCCCAAAATCAACCTCGCTCTTCTCCCCCTCGGGGACGCGAGGGGGGGACATCCGCGTGCGGATGTCGGGGGAGGGGTGGGGTCGCGGGACGGCTCCAAGCCACCGATAAACTTCGATTTGTCAAATAAACCTACACCGTAATTCCAACGCCGCCTGCGGCATATCACTCGCGCACAGCGCGAATATCACTGCGCACGCGCAATATCACTTTCGCAGAGCGAAAATATCACCGCAACGCACCGCGTTGCTCGGACCGGGGTCGCGGGACGGCTCCAAATCACCAAAAAAATGCAAATTTCCTACCCCATCCACGCCCGAAATTTAAGATTTGACTCCTTTCGCTTCTTTTGGTCATCGCTATGCTTATCTCGTCTCTTACCGCACTCGCGGCATGTGATAACGGTAACCAAGAGGAAACTACTGCAAACGAGACTCAGTCCGAGACCGAAAAGCCTACGGAACAGTCTACGACCGCTCCAACGGATGAGCCCTCGGTCGCTCCTACAAGCGAGCCTACTCAAGCTCCTACAAGCGAGCCTACCCAAGCTCCCACAGACGAGCCCACACAGACTCCTACGGACGAGCCCACCCAAGCTCCCACAGACGAGCCTACCCAAGCTCCCACAGACGAGCCCACACAGACTCCTACAGAAGAGCCTACACAAGCTCCCACAGACGAGCCCACACAGACTCCCACCGAAGAGCCTACACAAGCTCCCACCAGTGAGCCTACACAAGCTCCCACCAGTGAGCCTACACAAGCTCCCACCAGTGAGCCTACGGAAACACCCACCGAGGATCCCGTTACTGATGAGATCTACGAAAACGGCGACACTGTAAAGGGTGCGGGATATCAGTGGGACGAAGAGGTGTTTGCACAGAACGAGCATAACATCGACGAATCCAAGGCAGTGGACATCTCCGCCGCTGAGCTTATCGCGATCCTCACTGATAAGGAATCCGAACTGCTCAAGGAGGGCGACGTATACCGTGTCACCGAGCCTATCGTGCTTGAATCCAATACAAAGTATTACGGCAACCTCGCAGGACTTATCGCCGAAGGCGGCATAGTCATCAAGGATGTCGAGGAGATAGTTGTAAAGGAGCTCATCGTAAAGGGCGAGGTCAAGATCGAGAACTCTACGGGCATCACCTTCTTCAGACTTGATATCAAGGGCGGCGAGACCGGACTTTATATCGATGATAAGAGCTCTGATATAGCACTCAAGAACTGCATGATCTACGGTACCGAAACCGCGCTCAAGACCGATGCTGACCTCGTATCCGTATATTGCGGATATTTCTGCGGAAATAAGGGTATCGTGTCAACGGGCGATAATCTCGCAGTGCAGGACACGAAGATCGAAGCCGTAACCTGCGGAATACACTCCACAGGCGAAGGAACAATAATCAGAAACAACGGCATCACGCTTGCAAGCGACGGAATAGGCGTTGAGCTTGTCAAAGGCACCACAAACGCACTCGTAGCGCTCAACGTTATAGAGAACGCACAGGTCTCCGTAAAGGTCACCGAGGGACTTAACTGTGTAGTCCTCCTCAACAGCGCGATAAGCGTGGTCGGTGAGAACAACGTAAACCTTTACGTCGTAGAGAATAAGCTCGGCGGCGCGATAGTCCTCAATAACAATAAATATCTCCTTTGCGACGGAAACACCTTCTCAAAGGACGGAAAAGCACATCCCATAACAAATAACGAAAATACTGAATTCAACGGCAACAATCTCCACGACACGAACGCGCGTCTCGAGTACGGTGCCGATGAAGACCTCCTTCCTCATACAAATAAGGACCTCTTCCTCGAATTCACAAGAGAAGACGGAAAGGTCATAATGGAGAGACACGGTAAGGTAAGAGACGTATCTCTCACAAAGAGCTATACCTTCAATAACTACGTAAGAACGATGGGAAGAAAGAGCAATATCGTTATCGTTCCTCCCGGAGCATATTCGGTAAGCGACCAGCTCAATATCGATTCTTCACAGCCGACGGTAAGTCCCTTGACGGTAACGTTGGAGCAGCCCGAGATCCAGAGCAGAATTTCCAAGGAATCTTTTTCCTGATATACACCGTATGCGTAGAACGTAGTGTTGGGCTATACACATCAGTCCTCAGGACAGGTATACGTCCTTGACAAGATCAGAAAAGGCGGCAAGATGTATCTGCAAGTCGTTACCAATGCGGGCTATATAAATGACTTCGGAGCAAGCGACCCCGGTGTATTCAGCACAGGCTTCTGCGATGCGTTTGCAGAGGATGCCGTGACCCCCTGGCTTTCGGGAATGTCGTATAAATACGTTGAAAAATACGACGACGGAACTATGCTCTTTCAGTTCACGGGCACCACACAGCAGTTCGGAACCATCGGTATAGGCGACGTATTCGCCTGCCGACTTGCAGGAGATAACTCCCGTAGCGTCCATGTTGCAGGCAGCAATAATAAGCTTAAGGACTTCGTCCTTTACGGATATTCCGCAGCTCTTGCGATCGTATCAAGCGAACACGGAACCGTCAACTGCGGCATCGAAAGACTCCACAACACCGTTCACTCCGCTCCCGTCATTGAGAAAGAAACGTACGAGTGGTATAAATCGCTTGAAGAACAGTACGGCGCAGACCTTGAGGTCTATATCGACGATCTCGGCAGATACCGCGGCGGACTTCCCCGTGTCGGAAGCGTAGACGCGACTCACATAACGCACGCACAGCAGGGCTTCTCCGCAACCTCCTGCCTCTTTGAGTCAATGTGTGACGACGGCTCTAACCAGCGCGGCGGAAGCTCAAGACTTGCAGGCTATAAGATAAGTGAGGACGGCAAGACCGCAACCCTCTACTTCAAGGGTACCCTTTCGGAGACCTACTGGGGCATACATAAGAGAGACCATTACACAGAGACAACACCTACCAATACGACCGTTCCCAAAGCAGGAGACCGCATTCTTGTATATGCATCCAACGGACATATCGCTTTCGAGGGCACGGCTCTGAGTGACGCGAAGAAGGTAACCGAATATCCCGGCTGCCACGTAGCGCATATAGATGTAAACGGCGACTGTATCTGTGACGACGAGACCTGTAAGGCTCACGTACACTGCGATGTCGGTACGATGCAAGCACCCAATCGCGACGGAGTTTGTGACAAGTGCGGCACCAAGGTATATATCGACATGAACAGAAATATGCAATGCGATATCTGGTCTGCTGCGCCCATCGCCGATGAAGACGGCGACGGATATAACGACAGCGACAATGTGCCGATCATTTGGGATGAAACCCAGAATGAAGTATTCACCTCCACCACGGGCACTCTCAATTACTATGTTTACTACAAGGACGGCTCGGGAGCTCACCTCATAAAATACACCACGTATATCCAAGAGGTAGAGGTAGACGCATCTCTCCTCGATGTCAGCGCTTTCGAGGGCTATGACTTCACCGACAACGACTATCACATGAATCAGAAGATACTCTTCGATAACCTGAGCATGAACAGTGCAGGCTTCGTATTCGATAACGTGCTGATCCAGAATACCCGTTCGCGCGGAATACTTGTCAAGACCGTAGACGCTACGATCAAGAACTGTACCTTCCGCGACCACGGAATGACTGCGGTTCTCCTCTCGGTCGAGACCACATGGGGCGAGAGCACGGTTCCTCAGAACATTCTCATCCAAAGCTGTCTCTTTGATAACACGGGATGCCTTGAAGGAAAGGAAACCAACATGACCCTGGCACCCATAGCGATCCAGGGACTTGGCGATCTCTCAAACAGCGTTGAGATCACAAAGGAAACTCTCCCCTGTAAGAACGTGCAGATCATCGGCAATAAGTTTATCAATACGAACAACAACTATTGCATCACGATGAGTGCCGCGCAGAATATAACCATCCGTGATAACGTATTCACCGCGCGCCCCGAGGACACTGACAGAAAATTCGGAAGAGCAATCTATATCAACGGCTGTATGGGAATCAACATCTCGGGCAACCATTACGAATCCGAGTTCTTCAAGGATGATATCACCGAGGCTGTCATCGGCTGGAACTACAAGGAGCTTAGCGGAACAGACGTCGTGACTAAGAACGAGAACGGCGAGACTGTTTATCTCCTCCCCGAAGAAAAAGGCCCAATGTCTTAATACCGGACTGCAATATCCCCCTCCACTCTCGGAGGGGGATGTTTCTTCGCCGTTGTTTTTTTACATCGGTCGCTGTTTTTTCGTCCTGTTTTTGTATACTTTTTCCAAAAACAGATTGACTTTTATTTTTTTGTGTGCTAAAATTAAAAAAAGGATTTTCCCTTTTGAATTATACACTTTTCAGCTTTTCCCACTTCGGAGGTGCCCAGATGAGACTAATTAGGCAAAACGAAACGGTAAACGGCGATCTTTCCGTATCACAGGATCGCTTCATCATCAAAAACTGTAAGATCGATGGTGATCTCAAGCTTACGGGAGCTAAAAACTGCCTCGTCGCACAAAGTGAGATCACAGGAAGAGTCTACCTTGAAAATTGCTTCAACTGCACCGTAATTCTCTGTAGCGCGTTCGAGCTTTATGCCACGGAATGTAATAACCTGTTCATAATAGGCAATAATTGCTCGGGCGGAATGACCTTCACCGAAAACACACACCTCATCGCCGACAAAAACACCTCCGCATACGTGATGGATGTCAACAATATCGGAGTTAACGGCGACAATCTTACCGAAGTGTACGACCGCGCCGAATGCGGAGCACTCCGCCGCCTCCAGCCCCATACCGACAAGGATCTCTTCATCGGAATGGAGCGCGAGAGCGAGATAGATTCTCTCCCCATCGCAGACTATATAAAAAAGGAGGCAGAAGCCTCCGATACGGTCATAATCCCCCCGGGAGTATATACCGTCAGCGATACCTTTGAGCTCGAGGGCTTGCAAAATAAGGATATCTATGCCTATGGTGCCTGCATCGAAATGACAGAATACAAGCCGATAATCGAGATCAAAAAATTCGAAAACGTCAATATAAGCGGTCTCACACTTTCCTATTCGTCGGGGTCCTGCGGACAGATACACATCCTTGAGCAGATCGACGAGAAAACGCTTTTAGCCGTCAGCGCGGCAGGACTGGACGATGAATTCGGCAAGACGGATACCTCGCGCTTCAGCGCAGGCTTTACCGACGTATTCCGCGCAGGTGAGATCTACCCCTGGGGAACCATAGGCGGCAGTTATGACATTGAAAAAAACGGAGACGGTACCTTCACCGTCACCCTCAAAACGCTTGTCGGCGAGATACACGCAGGCGATGCTATCGTCTGCCGTATGGGCGGCGCGAACAAGCATACCTTGAGGATAAACGATAGCCAAAACCTCCACTTTTGCGACCTCGTGCTCTACGGATATGCCGCCGCACTCGCGGTTGTCGGTGGAGGCAGAAACAACAACGTGACCTTTACCCGTTGGCACAATACGAACAAGTCCGCGCCCGTGATCGACCGCGAGGACTATTACAGATATAAGTATCTCGAAGAACAGTACGGAGTCGACCTCGGCGTATATATCGACAACGAAGGACGGTACAGAGGAACAACACTCCTTGTCGGCTCGGTCGATGCAACACACGTCGTGGGTGCCGTCCGCGGATTCGACGTAACCTCTTCCATCCTCGAAGCAATGGTAGACGACGGCTCGAACCAACGCTCGTCAAGCTCGCGCCTTGCGGATATCAAGGACAACGGCGACGGAACGACCACCTTGACCTATAAGGGTTATCTCGCCGAGGTATATTACAGAATGAACGCATGGCTGTGCAACTGCTCCCCCTTCCTGAAAGGAGACAGGATCCGCATCTACACCTCAAAGGGAGTCCTCGTCTGCGACACGCACACGCTCTCGGACGCAGAAATAGTCGGCGACCACGAATTCACCATTACAAATACAAAGGGCGAGCCCAAGACATATCAAAGCAAATACAGGATCGTTACGGTCGAGACCGCCGCAGTCAATTTTGCGGCACTCGAGGGCTATGACCTGTCAGACGACCACTACGAAATGACAAACAAGGTGCTCGTGGACAATCTCAGCCGCAACAGCTGTGACTTCACGTTTGATAACGTCACCGTCCAAAATACGCGTTCAAGAGGAATGCTTATGAAGTCGACGGGAGTCACCGCCGTGAACTGTACCTTCAAAAATCTCGCCCATACGGGACTCTACCTCTCAACCGAAAAGGAGTGGGGCGAGAGCACGGTCTGCAGCGATATAACGGTACAGAACTGTGTCATTGACCATACGGGATTTATCAATAACTACCATTGGCTTCCCTTCCTCGCACCCGTCTCTATAGTCGGACCCGAATCCGAGGTAAGCCGCGAGACCCTGCTGTGCAGAAACATCACGGTTGTGGGCAATAGGTTCTTAAATAATACAAACGATTATCAGGTCACCGTTGACCACGCACAAAACGTAAAGATCAGGAACAATTACTTTGCACCGGGACTCTACGATAATCAAACCAAACCAAGCAAGGTAATACTCGTAAGATCATCGATCGATGTTGAAATATCGGATAATCGCTATTCCCCCTATCTCGAGGCAGATCCCTCGCGTAAAATAATAATCGAAAAATCCGAAAACGTCTTCGGCACCGACGTAAAATAACTTCAAATTTTGATTTGTCGGTCTGTTTAGCCTTCCCCAGCGGGGAAGGGGGACCGCGTAAGCGGTGGATGAGGAGGTCGCTTTTTCAAGGGCTTCACGTCCTCTGATTACCTTGTTTCGTTGCACAAGAAACCTTATGCCA
>JBGUSX010000152.1:0-5170 GCA_045132775.1 Eubacteriales bacterium | reverse complement strand
GTTTCGTTGCAAAAGAATCCTTGTGCCACAATACAAAATCTACAAAATTCCCGTGGCGCACACCCTGATGGCGACCTCCTCATCCACCACTTCGTGGTCCCCCTTCTCCGTTGGAGAAGGCTATTCGACAAATTGCAATTTGTTTTTATCACCACAAAACACTTTTTTCGGAGGACCCTTATGAGCAAAAACAAGAAAACCGTATTCAAAGGCGCCGCGACCGCCATTGTAACCCCGTTTCGTGACGGCGAGGTAGACTACAAAGCCTTAGGAGAGCTTATCGACAGACAGATATCTCTGGGCATCGACGCGCTCGTCATCTGCGGAACAACGGGCGAAGCCCCTACCCTCTCCGACCTTGAACACAAGCGAGTCCTTTCCTTCGCACTTGAAAGAGCGGGGGGATGCGTGCCCATGATCGCAGGCACGGGCTCGAACGACACCGCGCACGCCGTCGAGACCTCGCGATTTGCCTCCTCGCTGGGCTATGACGCTTTACTTACCGTAACACCCTACTATAACAAGGCAAGCGAGCAAGGACTTATCAAAAGCTTTACCGCAATAGCAGATGCCGCGGATAAACCGATAATACTCTATAACGTTCCAACGCGTACCTCATGTAACATAACTATGCCCGTCTACAGAGAGCTTGCCATGCACGAAAACATAGTTGCGGTAAAGGAAGCGAGCGGAAATATCAGCGCGATCGCCGAGCTTGTTTGCGAGTGCGGAGAAGACTTTGATATCTATTCGGGCAACGACGACCAGACCCTGCCGATACTCTCTCTCGGCGGCACGGGGGTGATCTCGGTGGTGTCAAACGTGATCCCGGCAGAGATGTCGGCACTCTGCCGCGCATACTTCAACGGTGACACGGAGAGATGCCGCGCCCTGCACGAAAAGTATCTTAAGCTGATGAAGCTGATGTTCTCGGATATAAACCCTATCCCCGTAAAGACCGCCCTCTCTGCTATGGGTCTCTGCCGCGAGGAATTCCGCCTTCCTCTCTGCAAAATGACTCCCTCCCGCCGCCAAGAATTGCTTGATCATCTTGACATTCTCGGACTTCTCGGCGAGAAAAAATAACGAACGCATAACAAAAATACCGCCTCGGAGCACCTGTAATACACATGGTGCGCCCGGGCGGTTTTCGGTTAATTGTCAAAGCAAATGCAAATACGATGGATGAATGCTGATGTCGCATTTCCCTCCGTCGCGCACACGCGCAAGTCCCACGGGGATATTCGTGTCGGTAAAGATTATGTCTATTCTCTTTGCACCGTTTTCCAGGATCGATGCTTCAAGAGAAGTCATACCCTCGGGGAGATAGTCAAGTCCTGAGTCAAGCATCGCAAACTTCAAAAGGCAGTCTATCTCGTGTCTCCACTCAAGCGTAGCCTTTTTAAATACAAGGCTTTGTGCAGGCTTGTAGTATTCACGGCAGAACTCTTCAAAGGTCTCGGGACTCTCACCGAGCGGACAGTACAAGGGTCCGCATTTGGCTCCCTTGAGCGCAGGTCGAAAGCCGTAGGGCTCGTATAGCTTGGCAAGCCCCTCGTCTCCCGCAGTGCAGAAAAGTGCTATTGGGGCATCCTTCCGTGTATGCGCATCGTGAAACCAGAGGTCGAGCATTTTTCTGCCGATACCTTGCCCTCTGTGTTCGGGAAAGGTAAAGAAATTTCCCCAGTTGCCAACGGCACTGCCGTGCTTTCCCCATCCCATCCACAGACGCGACACAAGATCGTCGTTTTCATCCGTGCAAAGATAGTAAACGTCTTGGCACTCGTCCGCAGCCCCGCCGCTGATGCGCAGTCGCATCATATCGGCATAAGGAACACCGAGGTCCACCTCTGCCATCGCCGCTCGGAGAGCCTTGCCCTCAGACTCATCTGACAAGCCCGGAATATATATTGAAAAGGTCGGATCCATCTGTCAAAATTATTTCTTCTGTTGTTTGCACCAGATCTTCATAACGAGCTTGTGAGGCAAAAGCTTTGTCAGAAGCACCTGGGCGCGAATTGTCCAGCCGCAAACAGAGACATCCTTGCCTCTGTACATGTCGTAAACTGCGCGTGTAACGACCTCCTCCGAGGAGAAGAACTTGTTGTAATACTTGATCGTATCGTCGCTTACAGCTCTGTCAAAGAACTCGGTCTTTACCCAGCCGGGACATACTGCGATCATCTTGATCCCCCTCTCCTCAAGCTCCTTGTTGAGCGCGCGTGAGAAGGAGAGAACGAAGGATTTTGTCGCACCGTAGGTCGCGATGTATGGCACAGGCTGGAACGCGGAGAGCGATCCGAGCTGATAAACGCGGCTACCCTCGGGCATATAAGGCAGAGTAATGTGAGTAATCGCCATAAGTGCCTTGCAGTTGAGGTCGATCATATTCATCTGCTCCTCAAGCGGAATATCCTCGAATTTGCCGAATTTTCCAAAGCCTGCGGCATTAACGAGCGCGCAGACCTCGGGGTTTACATCGTCGAGCATTTTTTTGTAAAGCTCAAAGCTGACTTCTTTAGAAAGGTCAAGCTCTATGGGAAGGATCTTCTTTCCCGTTTCACTTTCGATCTCGGAGAGCTTTTGAATGCGGCGCGCAATGACCCATATCTCGTCGCAATCCTCGATCTTGTCTATCATTTTTACAAAATCTCTTCCCATTCCGGAGGAAGCGCCGGTTATTACTGCTATCTTCATTTTTTCTTTCCCTTTCTGATTTTTTCTTTTATTTACAAGGTTTCCAATTGATTACAAAGTATTTTAGCAAATCGCTCGAGTCCTTCTCTGTCACTGTCTGAAAAGCGGTCTGGATGCGGACTGTCGATGTCAAGCACACCGTACAGCTTCCCTTTTACTATAAGGGGAATTACTATCTCGCTGTTTGACGCGGAGTCGCACGCGATGTGCCCGGAAAATTCGTGCACATTGGGAACGACGGTCGTTTCAAGCGTTTTTGCCGCGTGTCCGCAGACACCTCGCCCGATCTCAATTTCGATGCAGGCGGGCTTGCCCTGAAACGCGTTGAGGACAAGCTTTTCCTTTTCATATAAGTAAAATCCCGCCCAGTTTATTCCGTCAAGCTTTTCAAAAAGAAGCGCTGATGCGTTTGCGAGATTCGCGATCTCGTGCGGCACTCCGCCGATGAGCCCTTCAAGCGACAGGCAAAGCTCTTGATAGTCTGTTTTTCTAATGTTTACAAGCATTTTAGGCTTCCTCCTTTACCGCTATCAGCACGGTATCCCATGCCGGCACGTACCTGCGGCGGCGGATATAAAGCTTATAATCCGGGTATTTTTCGTGTATCAGAAGAGGCAGTTCAAAGATGTCCTCGCTTCTGTGATAAAGTGAAATCAAGAGCGCGGGGCGGTGGCTTTCTATGGTGTTTTTTGAGCCCTCGAGGGCTTCCTTTTCGGCTCCTTCGACATCGTACTTGATGTAATCAACCCTTTTGCCGCAAAGGATTTCATCAAGTGCGGCGGCTTCGGTTTCGGTCACCTTTGCGCCCTTGGTAACGGGGAGAGAGTCCTCGGAGACAAGGGTGGAGTTTCTGTTTCCGCTTCCGTCAAAGAAAAGAGTCTCGCTTTTGTTCCACGCGGCGAGCTTGAAAGCCTTTACACAAAAGGCTTTTTCGGTCTCTGCAAAGTCGCAGAGCTTTTTGTGATTTCTCCTGTCGGGCTCGAAGGCGAAAGCGCAAGAAAGCCTTGTGGCATAAGGCTTTATTTCGCGCAGGGTATCTCCGTTGTATGCGCCCAGGTCGGCTATGGTATCAAAATTTTCTGCTTTTAAGATGTTTCTATAGATTTCCGAAAAGTCTGAATAGGTGTGTTGCAGATGTGAAATATCGCCCGAAAGCTTATATTTTATAACGCTTCCGTAAACTTCATTGGATTTTTCGTCGGCTAAAAGCGAGGAGACTTTTTCGATCTTTTCTTTGTTTTTTTGATAGAAATCAAGGTCGAAAATGTTGGTGCCACAGACGGGGACGTCGGGGGCATAAAGCTCGCACTCGGAGGCGATTTTGTATATATATTCAAGCACGTCGGGGAGGCTTGAAGCGAAGGAAAGCAGGACGATGATGTTTTCAGCACCGTATTTTTCCTTGACCTCCGAATATGATAAAACCCTTTTGCCGTAAAAGGAATGACCGCGCACAAATCCGTCCGATGCGAAGAAATCCGAGACCTCGATGCTGTGCTTAGCGCAGATCGCGAGGATCTTGTCGGCTCCGTTTCCCATGCCGTACATCACTATTTTTTTGTCTGTTTTTTGGAGATGTGTCCAGAGATCGCTTTGCGGCATGATAAAATTCCTTTTACTTATTGACATTTTTGGGGTTTGGTGGTAAAATATATACACGTGCATAAAAATGCATAAAAAATGTATATATACATTTTCCCGTCGAGTTTCCCTTATGGTATATACCATTATAACAGAAAAAAACGGGTTTGTAAAGATATTTCTTAAAGGAGAGTAAAAATGGCTGATTTTTCGTGTCTTTTTTGTAAAATTATCGCAGGTGATATCCCCTCGTCAAAGGTCTATGAGGACGACAAGGTCTACGCATTCCGCGACATAAATCCTCAGGCTCCCGTCCATGTTCTCGTCGTGCCGAAGTCTCACATCGAGTCCGCCGACGCGATCGACTCCTCCACCTCGTGTGAGGTTGCAGCGGTCTTTGAGGCGATCCCGAAGGTAGCGGCTCTGTGCGGTCTCACAAACGGCTACCGCGTTATCACCAACGTAGGTGAGGACGGCTGTCAGTCTGTCAAGCATATTCACTTCCACGTCCTCGGCGGCGAGAAGCTTCCCGAAAATATGGGTAATTGATTTCAAATTTTGATTTGTCGAAGAGTTCGCCACGGCAAAACCGCTGTTGTTTTCGTCCACCTTTTCTCTAAAAGGTGGCGCCGATCCACCGCGCGAAGCGTTGGTCGCCGTCCGCCGCCGGCGAAATTTCCCTTATCGTTCAAAGCGCCACGAGGGGTGAATTTCAAAAGCCTGTAGGCTTTTGAAAGAGGGGATCACACAAGTGGGGGTTCGCCTTTCTATGCAAAGGCTAACTTAATCGTTCTCCGCTTTTCTTTTGACACAAGAGGCGCAACATGTTCGGCGTGATATAGAACTAAATCAAACTTAATTTGCCGAACTTGCTCCCCGCAAGCAGGGAGTC
>JBGUSX010000151.1:0-10238 GCA_045132775.1 Eubacteriales bacterium | reverse complement strand
GGGAAGGGGGACCGCGCAAGCGGTGGATGAGGAGGTCGCTTTTTCAAGGGCTTCACGTCTTCTGATTACCTTGTTTCGTTTCACAAGAAACCTTATGCCACAAGACAAAATCCACGGTACGACAGTGGCGCACAACTTAATAGCGACCTCCTCATCCACCGCTTACGCGGTCCCCCTTCTCCGCTGGAGAAGGCTATTCGATAAATTGCAATTTACAAACCAAAAGTGAGCAATCCGTGCGGATTGCTCACTTTTTTCTTGATATTATTTCATCTTTACCGCTTTTCTTGCCTTATCAGCGATATTCGCCGCGGTGAGACCGTACTCCTCGAGAAGCGGAGGAACCTTGCCCGACTTTCCGAACTTGTCCTCAACACCTACGCGGAGAACGGGAACGGGACATCCCTCGCAAACTGCCTCTGCAACCGCTCCGCCAAGACCGCCGATGATGCTATGCTCCTCTGCAGTGACGATCGCGCCTGTCTCCTCTGCCGCCTTGACGATAAGCTCCTTATCAAGAGGCTTGATGGTGTGTATATTGATAACTCTGGCATCTATTCCCTCTGCCGCGAGCGTTTCAGCCGCTTCAAGCGCAAGGTGTACCATATATCCCGTTGCAACGAGTGTGACATCCTTACCGTCGCGCAAGGTCATTCCCTTGCCGACCTCGAACTTCTGTCCCTCGGTAACGATGGGGCATGCGAATCTTCCAAATCGCATATAGAAGGGTCCGTAGGTCTCGCAAGCCGCCTCGACCGCCGCTCTTGCTTCAAGTGCATCCGCAGGGTTAATGATGGTCATTCCCGGGATAGTTCTCATAAGAGCGATATCCTCGAGACACTGGTGAGTCGCGCCGTCCTCGCCGACGGTGATTCCGGCGTGAGTCGCGCCGATCTTAACGTTGAGGTGGGGGTATCCCACGCTGTTTCTTACCTGCTCGAACGCTCTGCCTGCCGCGAACATTGCAAAGGAGGATGCAAAAGCTATCTTTCCCGCAGCCGCAAGTCCTGCCGCAACGCTTATCATATTACCCTCTGCAATTCCGCAATCGAAGAATCTCTCGGGATATGCCTTCTTGAATTTCACCGTCTTGGTCGCTTCCGCAAGGTCCGCGTCAAGAACCACGTAATCGTATTTTTCCGCAAGCTCTACGAGAGCATTTCCGTAGGCTTCTCTTGTAGCTATCTTATCTGCCATGTCTCTTAACCTCCGATCTGCGCGTTGATCTCTTCAACCGCGATTGCGTACTCGGGATCCTTCGGTGCCGCGCCGTGCCAGTTGACCTTGTTTTCCATAAAGGAAACTCCCTTACCCTTTACCGTATTTGCAACGATAGCTGTGGGTCTTCCCTTGCACTCACGGGCAGCCTTGAATGCCGCCTCGATCTGATCAAAATCGTGACCGTCGATGGTAATTACGTTATATCCGAATGCCTCGAGCTTGGGCTCGAAGGGAGCGGGACCGATGACCTCTGCAACGGGTCCGTCGATCTGCAGACCGTTATAGTCGAGAATTACGCAGAGATTGTCAAGACCGTAGTGGTTGGCGAACATCGATGCCTCCCAGACCTGACCCTCCTCACTCTCACCGTCACCGACGATGGTATAAACTCTGTAATCCTTCTTATCAAGCTTTCCTGCAAGCGCCATTCCGCAAGCCGCCGAGATTCCGAGACCGAGAGATCCCGTCGTCATATCGACACCGGGAATACCCTTCATATCGGGGTGCCCCTGCAGTCTGCTGTCGTGCTGACGGAGAGTCTTGAGCTCTTCAAAGGGGAAGAAGCCCTTGAGAGCCAATGCAGAATAGAGCGCGGGAGCAGTGTGACCCTTTGAGAGAACGAATCTGTCTCTGTTGCAGTCCTTCGGATTTTCCACATTCACGTTCATCTCCTCAAAATAGAGATACGCAAGTATATCCGCGATAGAGAGCGAGCCGCCGGGATGTCCCGCGCCTGCGGCATGAGTCGATTCGATAACGCCGAGACGGATCTTTGCGGCGAGTTTGGAAAGCTGTTGCTTCTTTTCCGTATTCATTTCGTTTATCCTTTCGTTTGCTTTCGTTTCTTGACATTTTACATTACTATTATACAACATATCTTCCCGCTTGTCAATACAAAAGCCAACTTTTACCTATTTTTTCTCGGTGCTCTGCTCTATCATCTCCACAACGGAAAGATCAATGACTTTTCCCCTGAAGATCCCGTTGATTCTTGACGGAAGCCGTGAATCAGATGCGAAAACATACATAAGGTCACGATCGTCATCCAGCACTCTGATATTTATGACTCCATTACTGCCCTTTTCTATCGAATAAGCTTCGCCCATCTCGGTCACGGGCAAAAAAAAGTCTGCCATAGACGAGATCGAAGAGCCCGACTTACATATTTCGCCAAGTCTTGCGCTCACTGCACCGGTTTTGTCCACCGAAACGGTAATTCCCCGAAGAGAGTCGGGAGCTTCAACTCTGAAGACCGCCTTTGTCGACTCATCCGAGGCACTTGGTCTGCTCTGAAGCGTGCCCTCTATCCTTACCCCGTCAAGCTCTCCGCATATCCTCGCATCAAAATTCTGTCTTGTGTATGCGCCCCTGTCGATCGCCGCCGCGCTTGTGCACGAGCTTGGACAGATCAGAAACAAAAAGAAAAAGAGTAGAAAAAAACAGACCGTCTGAAGTGCAGTTTTCATAAAATAACCTCCGAATAGAGCCGTCTTGTTGCCCGTTGGCACGTCCATTGACTTTCGTGTAATATTTTATGCAAAATACTGCGAAAAAATGTCAAAAATCATATGTGTTTTTTCAAAGGACGTATTGCAATATTTGTCTCATTATGATATAATGTAAAATAAGAATATCTATAAACGCAACACAAGGGGGCATTATGAAGCCTTACAGTCTATACAGCGATTTTGCAAAGCTTGAAAAACACAAGATAACAGCGGAAATATCTACGGAGGCTTTGGCTCATAACTACAAGCTTCTCGTATCGCGCACGCCCGATTGCGAGCATATTTGTGTGGTCAAGGCAGATGCATACGGTCACGTTGCCGATATCTGCGTCAGAGAGCTGCTCGGTCTCGGATGCTCGTTTTTTGCGGTCTCCTGCATCGAAGAAGCGATCGCGGTGCGCAAAATTTGTCTTGACGAGAACAAAGATGCGCGCGTGCTTATCCTCGGGTATACCGATCCCGCGCTTGCGCAAATTCTGTCCGAAAACGACATCATTCAGACCGTTCTGAGCCGTGAAAATGCCGAAGCTCTTGCGCACTGCGCAAAGGAGGCATCCTGCCGAGTCCGAGTTCACGTTGCAGTCGACACGGGAATGAACCGTATAGGTGTCTCCGCTTGCAGTGAAACCGAGTGTATCACCGCGGCAGACGAGATAGAAGAAATAACAAGGCTCGACGCCCTTATCGTCGAGGGAATGTTCACCCACTTTGCCAGGAGTGACGAGGAGGGCTCGGTGACGATGAGCTCACACAGCCATACCGCCCTGCAGGGCAGACGCTTTATAAAGGTAAGAGATCGTCTTCTCGGAAAAGGCATAAAGCTCTTCACTCACGCGTGCAACAGCGCGGCGGCGGTGCGCTTCCCCACCTTTGCTTTCGACGCGGTAAGACTTGGCATAATGCTCTACGGAGTCTATCCGTCGCGGCACGTTGAGCGAATAGGACTCAATCCCGTTATGAAGCTAAAAACGGTCGTCGCGCACGTTCACACCGTGCCCGCAGGCGAGACCGTGAGCTACGGCGGAACCTACAAAGCGCAGACGGAGACCTCGGTCGCGACGCTCCCCATAGGCTACGCGGACGGATTTATCAGAGCATACACCGGCGCGGCTGTCACCGTGAATACGAAAAACGGAAAGAAACGCGCTACGGTCATCGGCAGAGTCTGTATGGATCAGTGCATGATAGACATCAGCGGACTTGACGTGAGCGCGGGAGATGAGGTCGTTCTCTTCGGAGAGGATGAAAACGACCTGTCAAGGCTCGCCTCACTCGCGGGGACTATCGAATATGAGTGCCTTTGCCTCATATCCGCGCGAGTCCCGAGGATCAAAGTGTAAAACGTAAAAAAATCAGGATATATAAGGGGTAAAAAATGAAAAAGAGCAGAATCATTCTATCAGCACTTGCGCTTGCACTCGTTGTTATATGTGCATTGGCGCTCGCATCCTGCGAGGAAAAAGAGATCACGACAGCCATTCAGTCCGCACAGATAGTAAAGGGCGGCGAGAGCGTAAAGCTCAAGGCAACTCTTGACGGCGACGCTCTTGCGGACGTAGGAGAGGAAAAGGTCTTTCTCCTTGCTCTTCAATCAATGGATACCTCGCTTGCAAACGCGGAGGTAGTTGCCGAGAAGAAGGCAAAGGAAAAATTGACCTTCGAGTTCCCGCTCTACACCGAAAACGGCGACTCGAGACTTACAGATGCGTTTGTTGTCGCCACCGTAACAAACGGCAGCTACACTGCGCTGACCGAAGAGTTTTATATTACCGACTCATCACCCCTCGCATTGAAGAATGAAGGACCCAACAAGGTAGGGGGTATAAAGGGAGTAGTTACAGATGACGTCTACGGCGCGCATCTTCTTGGCGCGGAGCACACTGTTATCGATACCCCCATCGACCTTCTTATGCTCGCCGAGCACAGTGAGGATGCGGTTAGATTCAACCACGAGGGAGTCACCTATTTCTTTGACGGCGCAAGAGTTGAAGCTCTCGATAAGCTCGTGAACGATGCCGACCTCGTTGGAATGCGAATATACTTCAGAACCTTGCTCGGCAAGAGCGAGGACAGCAGGGTCGTATCCGACGTCTACTTTGACGGTGCGCGCGGCGCGGACGGATATCTTCCGGATATGAGCGACAGGACCGCGGCAAGATACGTAAAGGCATTCTATGCGTTTCTCGCCACAAGATACCCCGTGAGCGATTACATAATCGGTGAGAACGTCAACAATTTCTCCGTAAATTGCAATGCGGGCAAGATAGAATCCGACAGCTTTGTAAAAGCGTACGTTTCCTGGCTGAGAGCGGCTCACCTGACCTTGCGTTCGGTCAATTCCTCCGCCACCGTTTACGTTTCGGTAAACGATTATTGGAGAAGCGACTCAAGCAATGACTCTATAGGTGCCAGAAGCTTTCTTGAAAAGCTCAACACCGAGGCAAAGAGATGCGGCGACTTTAACTACGCTGTCGCCCTCAATATAGGCAACGGCGAGGATCTCCCCGATCTTCTTGCGGGTAAGGAATACGACTATGCCAGAATAGGCGCGTCAAACCTCTCCGACGTTACCGAACTCTTTGAAAAAGACGTTATGTATTATAACGGCTCGCGCCGCAGGCTTATCGTTGACGGACTTTCGCTCTCTGATAGCATCGGAGAGGCAAATAAAGCGGCATATTACACCTATGCCTACTACACCGCCGCGGAGTGCGGCTTTGAAGCCTTCATTCTCTCAGATGACGTTTGTGCCGCCGACGCGCAGAGATACGATATGTATTATGCCTTCCTTATGTGCGGAACGAGCAGGAGCGCACAGCTTCTGGACTACACCGACAGGCTCGGTGAGGTCCGCATACCTGATTTCAGCGCTTTCGATACCCTTGAGCTCATTTTTACGCAAAAGGTCTCTATGGAGCTTGATGCAAGGATACTTGATAAAGAAAATAAGTACAAGCCCTCTCTTACCGATTTTGCCCTCGGAGGCTCCACGACGAACCTTCAGGGAATAATAAGCGACAATGGCGAGAGATGCTGGCTTGTCGAGTCCGATTCCTCTCTCGGCACGGGAGCTGTTACGCTTTCATCCGTTCCCGCAAAGGAATTCATCAAGTCCGCATACGTCGGACTCACCGTGTCGAGCAAGACCGCTCCCAAGATAGCGCTTGTTATTACCAACGACAATAAGGAAAAGGTCAACACCCTCTACGTCGGCGAGGTTCAGACCGCAAACGGCGAGGCGACCTACTACTTCAACGTATCCGACTTTGTAAAGACGGTCGAGGAATCCGATACCCTTACACTCTCGCTCTGCATCTTGGCAGAGGGTGAAGATAAGGAAAGCGTTGAGATAAAGGACATTTCCCTTCTCGGCGATTCCAAAGCAGGCTCATCGACGGTTTGGGTGGTAATTATTGTCGTCGTGGTCGTTGCACTCTTTATCGCACTCATCGTTCTGCTCGCAATGAAGAGAAAAAATAAGAGAAGCCCCAAGAAAAATAACAAAAAAGGATCCGATAAGGATTAAAGATATATGAAAGCCAGATATGAAACGAGAACGGTAGATTTCTACTACCGAAACGACAGAGGAGGCACGCTGGGACTCGGATGCAGTCCGCACCTCCACTACCATGTCGAGATACTGTATATCCTCTCGGGACGCGCGCACGCATACGTCGATTCGGAGCTTTTCACTGTCGAGAAGGGAGACATGCTCGTCGTCTTCCCGAATAAGATACACAGATTCGTTGATGACGTGGGCGGTTGTAAATATATGATATTTATCATCAACCCCAAACTCGTCCCCGAATTTGAGGAGATAATGAGCGCAAGCACACCCGAAACGCCTCTTATCAAAAACGCAGTAAATAACACAAGACTTGATTCTGTCACAAGGATAGTTGCGGGATGCCGCGACTTCCCCGAGGCGCAGAAGGATACGCTCATGAAGGGATATCTCCTTTCATTTTTTGCCGAATTTATGTCTATGATGAAGCTCGGCACGGGAAAGAATGACGACAATCAGGCGATGAAGACAGTCGTCCTTTATTGCTCGCAGAACTTTACAAAAGATCTCTCGCTCTCGACACTTGAGCGCGAGCTTCACCTGAGCAAATATTATATCTCTCATCTTTTCGGTGACAAGCTGGGAATACGCTTTAACGACTACATCAATTCCCTGCGCATATCCGAATCCTGCAGACTCTTGCGCACGACCGACTACAGTATAACCGAGGTGTCGGATGCCGCGGGATTTGGAACACTGCGAACCTTCAACCGCGCGTTCATCAAGCAGATGGGAGTCTCCCCGTCCGATTACCGCAAAAATAATAAAGGCCGCTTCACAAACGTCTCAATGCCTCCCGTCAAGGTAGGAGAGAACGGATATATGCTCCCTGAGAAAAAGATCGCGCAGAAAGTTGAGAAAAACATTGAGACCCGAACCGAATATTACCCTCTCCCCTCAGAAAAGTACGATCCGCCACACTTCGATCCCTGTCAGAACGACCCTTGCGAGTGTAACAATGGCTTCCAATACAACGACGGCTGCGAGTGTAACAACGGCTTCCAATACAACGACGGCTGCGAGTGTAACAACGGATTTCAGTACAACGACGGCTGCGAGTGTAATAACGGCTTTCAGTACAACGACGGTTGCGAATGCCATAACGATCCCGCGTACGCAAACAACTGCGAAAGAAACAGTTTATTCCAATATTTAAACGGCGAGAGTAACGACGTTTTTTGATAAATGGTATTTATATATTGACAAAATCGCATTTTTGTGATAAAATACCTAAGTTAATGTAATGATTTGAAAGAAAAAGCTTGAAAGAAGGAAAGAAAATGCATTGGTCAGAAGAAATTGCAGAAAGACTTATACAAAAGAATCCTGATAAGGAAGAATATATCTGTGCCGCGGGCATCAGCCCCTCGGGCTCTGTTCATATTGGAAACTTCCGCGATATAGCCACTCCCCTTTTCGTTTGCAAGGCGCTCGAGAAGAGAGGCAAAAAGGCAAAGCTTATCATTTCGTGGGACGAGTACGACCGTTGCCGCAAGATCCCCGCAAACGTTCAGGCGGTAGTAGGCGACACGTACGACAAGTACATCGGATGCCCCTACGTTGATATTCCCGATCCCTTCGGATGCCACGAAAACTACGCGCGCCACTTTGAAGAGGAATTCCTTAATGCGATAAAGCCCTTCGGCATCAAATTCGAGTGTCGCTACCAGGCAGAGATGTATCGCTCGGGCAAATACACCGCGGATCTTATCGAGGCGCTTCGCCGCAGAGACGAGATCTTCGAGATCCTCGACTCCTTCAAGACCAAGGATATGACCAAGACCGAGGAGGAAAGGCGCGAGATACACGACAAGGAGAAGGCTGAATACTACCCCGTCAGCATCTTCTGCCCCGAGTGCCACACCGACTTTACAAAGATCACCTCTATAAACGAGGATTCCACGGTTGCCGAGTACGAGTGCCGTTGCGGACATAAGGGAACCTTCAACTTCCTTGAAAACTTCAACTGCAAGCTCGGCTGGAAGGTCGACTGGGCAATGCGCTGGAAGTACGAGCAGGTCGACTTTGAGCCCGGCGGAAAGGATCATTCGGCTCCCACAGGCTCATACAATAACTCCAAGGTCATCGCAAAGAAGATATATAACCACGAAGCTCCTATCTACCAGGGCTACGAGTTCATCGGAATAAAGGGCGTTGCGGGCAAGATGTCTTCGTCCTCGGGTCTCAATATGACCCCCGAGCTTCTTCTCAAGCTCTATCAGCCCGAGATAATCCTCTGGCTCTACTCCAAGACCGAGCCCGTAAAGGCATTCGACTTCTGCTTCGACGACGGAATACTCCGCCAGTACTTCGAGTTCGATAAGATGTACAATGAGTACGTTTCGGGCAACTCGAGCGATTTCAATAAGGCGCTTATGGATAACTGCGTCATCGAGGGCAGAAAGCTCGAAACGGTCCCCATGGGACTCCTCGTTCAGCTTGGTTCTATCGTAGACTTCAACGTGCCTATGCTCGAGACCGTATTTGAAAAGATCGGTACTCCCTATAAGTACGAGCAGTTTGCAGACCGCCTTGACAGAGCAAAATTCTGGCTTGAGCAGTGCGCTCCCGACCAGGTAAATAAGCTTCGCTTTACACGTAACTTCGACGTGTACAACGAGCTTGACGAGAAGGAAAAGGCGGCGATCGCAGCTCTCTACGACTATATGGCAAACGCGACGTATACCCTCGACGAACTCAACGCAGAGCTCTACGCGATCCCCAAGAGGATCTATCCCGAGATAACCGATCAAAAGGAGCTCAAGGGAATCCAGGGCAAGTTCTTCAAGACCGTTTATAAGCTCCTTATCGATAAGGAGCAGGGACCCCGTCTCTACCTCTTCCTCTATGCAATAGAGAAGGACAGATTCATCCACCTTCTCGATTTCTCCACAGCGCAGACCGAGGAGGAAAAGGCAATTGAGGCAAAGGCTTTGGCAGATGCCGCACCAGTGGTCGAGGAAAAGGTATACGGTGAGCCCGATCCCGTTGAGCCTATCAAGACCGAAATGGTCACTATCGACGATTTCGGCAAGCTCGATCTCCGCGTATGCAAGATCGTAAAGTGCCAGGAGATAAGAAAGTCTCATTCCTGCTATAAGCTCACTCTCAACGACGGAATCGGCGAGAGAGTCATAGTTTCGAGCATCAAGCACGACTACACACCCGACGAGCTTGTAGGAAAGAAGATAATCGTAATCGCAAACCTCCGGCCCACGCGTATCACGGGAGTCAACAGTAACGGAATGCTCCTCGCGGCAACGAATAATGCCTGCGGATGCAAGGTCATCTTCGTCGACGATTCTGTACCCGAGGGTACACAGATACACTGATAAATAGTGAGGGGAGCTTATATAAGTTCCCCTCTGCGAAAATTTACCCCCCGAATAAAAAAGGAGAGAGTATATGAATCCTGCAATATACATTGCGATATTTCTTCCGCTTCTTATGCTGATAACAACGCAGTCGTACAGAAGAAGGAAGACCGTCGTAACGCAGATCAGAAAACGCAAGAATAAAAAGGAGAAGAGCAAAATGCAAGAGCTGGCAAAAAGATTTATCGAAAAGGAATGCCTCATATACTTCTACGACGGCAATCAGATGACCGGAACGATAAAGGAAATATGCGACAGTGCCGCACTCGTCGAGAAAAAGGGCGTGCTTGAAGCGATCAACCTCGACTACGTAGCAAGGATCAGAGAATACCCCAAGGACAAAAACGGAAAGAAAAAGTCCGTCGTCCTTGATTGAGATTCGTAAATAAATGTAAAAAAGAGCTGACTCTGTCAGCTCTTTTTCGTTGTTTTCAAATTTTGATTTGTCGGTCTGTTAAGCCTTCCCCAGCGGGGAAGGGGGACCGCGTAAGCGGTGGATGAGGAGGTCGCTTTTTCAAGGGCTTCACGTCCTCTGATTACCTTGTTTCGTTGCACAAGAAACCTTATGCC
>JBGUSX010000150.1:0-41645 GCA_045132775.1 Eubacteriales bacterium | reverse complement strand
CGCCATTAGGATGTATTTCACGGGAGTTGTGTGGATTTTGCCTTGTAGCACAAGGATTCTTCCGCAACAAAACAAGGCTCACGAAAGACGTGAAAACCACAAAAGGGCGACCTCCTCATCCACCACTTCGTGGTCCCCCTTCCCCGCTGGGGAAGGCTTATCAGACCGATAAATTGCAATTTATGAATTTATTTTTCTTTTTTTGTCAACCTAAGATTAGAAAACTTCTTACTTGCAACGATATCGAATGTCTCATCGTCGTCAAAATTCTTTGCCTTGACCTTGTAAAAATCAAGGACGGGAATGAGCGCAAGCGCGGCAAGACCCGCGTTGAAGCCGCCGTTGTAGAGAACGAAGCCGCCGTGCATACTTGCGGTCGAGGTGCAGATTATCGCACTGACAACACCCGCGATAACGCCGTATTTGAAGCCGTAAACACCTGCGATGGGGCAAAGACCCGTTGCGAAAGCAAGACCGTTGATGTATGCCTGAGTTGAGAGTGTCCACGGGATCTCTGCACCCGTAAGGATGCAAATAACGCAAACAAAGGCGAAAAGGAGCGTGTATCCAAGCGCGACGGGGGCGACGTTTTTAGGATGCTGACCGTCAGCGGAGAAGGTGAGCGCGGCGAATACGACACCCGCCGTGGGTCCCGTAAATCCGACACCCTCGGGCAAAAACGGGAAGATCAAGGGAAGATAGAAGATGATATTGAGGTAAGCGAGGATACAGAAGCCGTAGACGCCGAAATTTATAAGGCAGAGCGGCATACCGAACTTGTCCGCAAAATCAAGCCCGTGACCCGAGCAGGACGTGAGCTTTTTGTAGTTTCTGAAGCTATGACCGTTGAGGATGAATCCGAGCACGAGCGCGATGAGGAAAATTACCGCAAAAAAGACGTTCATAAAGATGTAGTATGTCTGCCCGAAGCTCTCGTGAACAAGGTCGGAATCAAGACCTGCCGAGTGAGGCTCAATTCCAAGCGTCTTGTAAAGGAAGCAGTAGACGAAGATACCGAGAAGTCCGATGGCAAGACCTGCCTTGTACATACAGAATCCGCGGTGCATCCTGGCGGTTCCGTCTATCAGTGCCGGAATCAGAAATCCTGCCGCTATTCCGAAAAGAAGAGCCAGAAGACTGCCTAAAATACTCACTCCGCAAAAAGTGAACGAGCGCAGAGGCGGATAGAAAAAGAGAAAGTCGGTGATGAATGGAGCGAGAGCTGTCGAGAACATTGCGACGTGCAGATGCTTGCCAAAGCTCTTTTTTGTGACCAGGCAGTAGATCGCAACACCGATAAAGGGCGGCCACATATTGACGAAATTGAGTCCGTAAAAGCAGTGCGCGATCACGAGCATAAATGCCGCAAAGGTGATGGAGTTTGCTCTTGCACGGCTGATGAGGAGTATTATCGCGCATGCAAGCGCACAGACCGAGGCATTGAAGAGCGTGCTTGCAAGGCAACCGAGCGCAAAATAGTCGGTCACGAGCTTGGACGGTCCTATTATGATCGATATAAGATTTTCAAAGAATGTTGCACCGTTAACACCCGTCACCGCACAGGCGATTGGGGTTGCTATAAAAAATGATATAGTCAAAAGCGAAATAAAGACCTTGAATGCAAGGCTGTTGGTCTTGAGTCTCTCTTTTGGGATCGTACCGTACATTCTCGCTTTTCTTTTTGCTGTTTGTTCCATAAAAAAGCTTCCTTAAAAAAGAATTATAGATTATTTTACCACATTTTTCGAAAAAAGAAAACACTTTTAAGAAAAAAACAGAAAAAAAGACTGCCAAAAGCTCAAAAAAAGAGCAAAGGCAGTCATTTTTTATCAAATATCGTTCTTACAAACGTCCTCGGGAGTCTCACGCTTTACGGCTATGTAGTCGCATCCGTCCTTGATCATGACCACGGGGGGCTTTGGCAGACGGTTGTAGTTTGAGGACATAGAGTAGTTGTACGCGCCCGTTGTCAGCACCGCGATAATGTCACCGCGAGTGATGTCGGCAGGGAGCGTGACATTCTCTTGGATCAGGTCGCCCGACTCACAGCATCTTCCCGCAACCGTACAGTTGAAGGTGGGGGCAGATGAGTTCATCCTGTTTGCAAGGCAAACGGTATAGGGCGAGCGGTAGAGCGCGTATCGGGGGTTATCCGCCATGCCGCCGTCCACCGAGACGTAATTCTTGTATCCGGGGATGCGCTTTACCGTACCCGCGGTATAGACCGTCATTCCCGAGTCGGCAACTATACTGCGCCCGGGCTCCATACGGATAGCCGGTAGGGAAATGCCGAGCTTTTCGCAATAAGCCTTCATGTGCGTTGAAACCAAGCGAATGTTCGCGGCAATATCTATCTCGGGATCGCTTTCAAGATAGCGAACACCGTAGCCACCGCCAAGGTCGAGCTCTCGCGTTTGGAAGCCGTATTTTTTCTGCATAAGCGCGATAAAGTCGAGCATTATCTCACCTGCACGCAGGAATATGTCAGAGTCAAAGACCTGCGAGCCCACGTGACAGTGGAAGCCGCAGAGCTCAATATTTTCAAGCTCGGATGCGTATTTCGCTATCTGCTCGGCTTGTCCCGTCTCGATGGCAGAGCCGAATTTTGAATCGACCTTGCCCGTTGCTACCGCCGCATACGTGTGCGGATCGATGCCGGGAGTGAGACGGAGAAGTATCTTCTGTCTTGTAGATTTGCTTTTGGCTATCTCGTTGATGGAATCAAGCTCCTCAACGTTATCTACAACGAAGTATCCGACACCTGCGTCTATCGCGTAGTCAATGTCGGCATCGGTCTTGTTGTTGCTGTGGAAATATGCCTTTTCTAGCGGAAACCCAACGCTCTGCGCGGTATAAAGCTCACCCGAGGAAACAAGGTCGGTTCCCATCCCCTCGCTCATGATAATGCGGTACATCTGCTTGAATGATGCCGCCTTTGAAGCGTAAAGGGGAAGAGCATCCTCGCCAAAAGCCTCCTTCATTGCGTTAACGTATATGCGGCATTTTTCGCGTATCTTGTTCTCGTCCATAAGATAGAGCGGGGTTCCGTGCTTTTTTGCAAGCAAGCAAACGTCCGCACCTCCAAGGCAAAGATGCCCCTCGGCATTGACGGATAGATTATCACATATCATTTTCATAGCATCAACCGCCTATCATACTGTGCATGTCGTAGAGACCTGCAGGCTTGCCAACAAGAAAATCAGCGGCAACGATCGCGCCCTCGGCAAAGAGTGAGCGGCTGTGAGCCTCGTGCTTTAGGGTTATCGTCTGCGTGTCTGTTCCGACTATGACCTCGTGCTCACCAACGATATTTCCCATACGGATCGCGTGAATACCGATCTCGTCCTTCATTCTCTTCGCCTGACCCTGTCTTCCGAATGAGAAGAACGCAGACTCGCGGATCTTCTGGATCTCGCGCGCGAGAAGAAGCGCGGTTCCGCTGGGGGCATCGAGCTTTCTGTTGTGATGCTTTTCAATTATTTCTATATCTGCATCGGGGAAGGTCTTAGCGGCTGTCTTTGCGAGCTCGCAGAGAAGAGCGACACCGAGCGACATGTTAGCGGAATGGAAAACGGGAATCTTTTTCGCGGCATCATTTATGAGCGCAAGCTCGCTCTCGTCGTGTCCCGTGGTGCAAACGACTACGGGAATATTCTTGTCAAGTGCGAAGTCAAGCAGAGCTGCGGTCGCACTGTGGTGCGAAAAGTCGATGATGCAGTCAACGTCCTCCTTGACGTCTGCAAAAGAGGAGTAGACGGGGACACCGTCAATGCATACGGGATTTATATCAACACCCACGCAAAGCTCGGATCCGCGATATCCGTCAAGAGCCATTTTTTTGACCTCGGCGCCCATTCTGCCGCCGATTCCGTTTATAAGTATCTTCATAAGCTTAAAGTCCTTTTAATTAAATGAGATCGAGCTCCTTCATAATATCGACCATCTTTTCTCTGTGGTCATTCTCCATTACGGTAAGAGGAGAGCGGAGCGAGTTTTCGCAGAATCCCATCTCTGCCATAGCAGCCTTTACGGGAATGGGATTTACCTCGCAGAAGAGAGCATTGATAAAGGGAATAAGATCAAGCTGTGCTTGTCTGCTCTCGGCAATTTTGCCCTCAAAGAAGTCGTGACACATCTTGCTTGTCACCTTAGGCATAGGATTGGAGAGGACCGAGATGACACCCTTTCCGCCAAGAGCGAGGATGGGGAGAATCTGGTCGTCGTTACCCGAATAAATATCGATCTTGTCGCCGACGAGATGAGCAAGCTCTGCGATCTGTGAAAGATTGCCCGAAGCCTCCTTGATAGCCACGATGTTGGGGTGATCTGCAAGCTTTGCCGCAGTCGCGGGGAGAATGTTGCATCCCGTACGCGAGGGGACGTTGTAGAGGATCACAGGCTTTGTTGAAGCGTCCGCTATCTCTGTGAACATCTGGATAAGACCCTTCTGAGTAGCTTTATTGTAGTAGGGAGTGACGACGAGAACGGCATCGGCACCCGCCTCGCATGCATGAGCGGTAAGCTCGATCGCGTAAGCGGTGTCATTAGAGCCTGTTCCCGCAATTACGGGAACTCTGCCCGCTACCGTGTCAACGCAGAATTTGATAGCGTCTCTGTGCTCCTCGTCGGTCAGAGTGGAAGCCTCACCCGTGGTTCCGCAGACGACGATAGCATCAATGCCCTCGTCGATCTGCCAGTTTATAAGCTTGGCGAAGCTATCGTAATCGATCTTTCCGTCCTTGAAGGGCGTGATGATAGCAGTAGCCGCGCCTGTAAATACCGTCTTTTTCATTTTGAGATCTCCTTAGTATGTGTATTCATATTTATTTATAAACAAAAATCAAAGCAGGGAACACAAAATGCTCTCTGCCGCTAAAAATCACGTTATGTAAAAACAAAATAGCCGTAATAACGGCTACCACTCTTTACACAAAAATAAAGCAGTAGATAGCACTCCGCGCAAGTGACCGATAGGTTCTTGCAACGACAGCAGAACGGATATTGTCCGCTATGCCAGAGAAGCTCCTGCGTCAAAAAGCTCTCTTCGGCACCGATCCCTTTCACCGACGCAATGCCCACGCAGGCTTTGACACGTTGGATACTCTTGATAAGGTGCGCCTCTATCGTCTTAAGACAGTATAACACTCTTTTATAGCTTTGTCAATAGATTTTGCCCATATTTTTTGATTTTTTAAGACCATTAGGGACAAAAAAACACCCCAAAACGAGCCTGTCTTGCAGTAAAATTGCAATAGAGAAAAAATCAAAAAAAATTTTCGCAAATTCAGCCTTTTTTTATCAAAAGCTATTGACTTTAGTGCTTTAACGTGGTAAAATGTTAAAGTGCTTTTTAATTAAGCAGATTTTTCCTTATTTTATAAGGACGTTTTGTGGAGGTATCCGAAATGAGACCGAAAATAACCCCTGATGAAAAGTCGCTCTTCGAGGCTATTCTGAGTCTTGAAAGCGTGCAGGAATGTGCCGCGTTTTTCGAGGACGTTTGCACCATCAAGGAGATACAGGATATAAGCCAGAGATACGCGGTTGCCAAAATGCTGGATAGCGGAGAAAAGTATCAGAGCATAGAGGAGGCTACGGGGGCGAGCACCGCAACCATCAGCCGAGTCAATAAGTGCCTGACCTACGGGAGCGGAGGCTACCGAATTGCGATCAGAAAGGCAAAGAACAAGGAGAGAGAACAGGGAGAGAAGGCAGTATGACAAATGATAAAAAAACTCTCAGCGCAGCCGAGCGAGTGGCATACAGTCTGCGCGAGCTGTTTGAGAGATACGGATATACGCAGTACAGAATGAGCAAATTCGAGGAGTATGACCTGTACGTCAGAAACAAGAGCTTTTTGCTCTCCGACCAGATAATCACGTTTACCGATACCGACGGTAAGCTTATGGCACTGAAGCCCGACGTTACGCTCTCTATTGTTAAAAACAGTCCCGAGTGCGAGTGCGGTGTGAGAAAGGTTTATTATAACGAAAACGTCTATCGTGTGCCAAAGGGCGCGTTCTCGTATAAGGAGATAATGCAGGCAGGAGTCGAGTGTATCGGCGAGATCGATGCTTATTCAGTCTGTGAGGTGCTGACACTCGCGGCAAAGAGCCTTTGTCAAATATCAGATGACTTTGTGCTCGATGTCTCTGATCTCGGAATAATCTCGTCTGTCGTTGATTCAATGGATCTCGACCCATCGGGCAGAGAAAGAATGATCACGGCTGTCGGAGACAAGAACGTGGATGAAATAGAGAGTATCTGCCGCGAATACGGAGTTTGCGGAGATCTGCTTTGCTCTCTCGTCAAAATGAACGGCGACGCGGACGAGATGCTCGAAATGCTCAAAGGCAGTGAATGCATCGAGGAGGCACGCGAATTTGCGACGATCGTGAGCGTGCTCCGCGAGAGATTCGGCACGAGGGTGAGAATAGACTTCTCGGTAGTGGACGACATGAGATACTATAACGGCATCGTGTTCAAGGGATTTATCAAGGGAATACCTACAAGCGTTCTCTCGGGCGGCAGATACGACAGCCTTATGTCGCGAATGGGCAAGAAGAGCGGAGCTTTGGGCTTTGCAGTCTACCTTGACCTTATAGACGAGCTTGACACGGATACAGACGAATACGATTGTGACGTGTTTTTGATTTATGAAGAGAACACTCCGATCGGAGCTATCTCAAAAAGGGCAGAACAGATCACGGCGGACGGAAAGCGCGTAAGATGCGGTCGTACTGTGCCGAGCGGTGTAAGCTTTAAGGAAACAGTCGGGATATAAATTGGAGATAAACATGGAATTTTTAAATATAGCACTTCCAAAGGGCAGGTTAGGCGAGAAGGTCTATGCGATGTTTGAGTCGGCTGGCTTTGATTGCCCCTCGATCAGGGAGGACAACCGTAAGCTCACCTTTGAGAATGAAGAAAAGGGAATAAGATTTTTCTGGGTCAAGCCCTCCGACGTTGCGATATACGTAGAACGTGGCGCGGCGGATATAGGCGTTGCAGGCAAGGATATTCTTCTTGAATACTCACCCGACGTGTATGAGCTTCTCGACCTTGATATCGGCAAATGCAGAGTCGCGGTCGCGGCACCTGCAGAATTCAAGGATAATAACAAAAGAGCCTTGAAGGTAGCAACGAAATTTGCAAATATAGCAAAGGCGCACTACACCGCCAAGGGCAGAGAGATAGACATAATCCATCTCAACGGCTCGATCGAGCTTGCGCCGATACTCAAGCTGTCCGACGTTATAGTCGATATAGTCGAGACGGGCAGAACGCTCAAGGAAAACGGGCTTGAGGTGGTAGAGGACATCGTCCCGATAAGCGCAAGGCTTATCGCGAATAAAGCGAGCACAAAGTTCAAAAGAGAAATGATAGATAAGGTAAGAGCGGGACTTGCCGCAGAGGTAAAATAACCGAGAGGAAAAAAAGATGATAAAGATTCTCAAATACGGAGAGGTACCGAACAGCGAAATTTTCGCACGCACCGAGCCTGCGGTCAACGTAGAGGATACCGTCGCCGAGATAATAAGGAACGTAAGAGAAAGGGGAGAAGAGGCACTCTTTGAGTACTGCGAGAGATTCGATAAGGCAAAGCTTTCTTCACTGCTCGTCAGCGAAGAGGAGATAGACGAGGCGTTCTCACTCGTTGAGCCCGAATTCGTTGAGATAATCAAAAAAGCGGCGGTTAATATCCGCAAATTCCACGAAAAACAGGTAAGGAACAGCTTTATAATCAACGACTCTGACGGAATCGTCATAGGTCAGAAGGTCATACCCGTAGACAGAGCGGGACTTTACGTCCCCGGAGGCACGGCGGCATATCCATCGACCGTGCTTATGGATTCCATTCCTGCAAAGATCGCGGGATGTCGCGAGGTTGTGATGGTGACTCCCCCAAACAAAGAGGGAAAGGTAAATCCCGTAATTTTAGCCGCGGCAAAGATAGCGGGAATAGATAAGATATTCAAGGTCGGAGGCGCACAGGCGATAGCCGCACTCGCATACGGAACAGAAAACATACCGAAGGTCGATAAGATAGTCGGTCCCGGAAACGCGTTCGTTGCCGAGGCGAAAAAGCAGGTTTTTGGAATCGTATCGATCGATATGATCGCAGGACCCAGTGAGATACTCGTGGTAGCGGACGGAAAGAGCAACCCCCGTCACGTAGCGGCGGACCTGCTTTCTCAAGCGGAGCATGACAGGATGGCAAGCGCAGTGCTCGTCACTGACTCGGCGCTTCTTGCAGAGAAGGTAAGCCGAGAGCTTGAGCGACAGATCCCTCTGCTTGAAAGAGAAGAGATCGCGCGAGAGTCGATAGACAAAAATGGAAAGATAATCGTAGCCGACACGCTTGATGCGGCAATAGAGATAGCAAACGAGATAGCACCCGAGCACCTTGAGCTTTGCGTGGACAATCCCTTTGATTATCTTGATAAGATCCGTCACGCAGGCTCGATATTTATGGGACGCAACTGCCCCGAAGCACTTGGAGACTATTTTGCGGGACCCAACCACACACTTCCCACAAGCGGAACCGCGAAATTTTCAAGTCCCTTGTCGGTTGACGATTTCGTAAAGAAAACACAATACACTTATTACACCAAGGATGCGCTTGCGCGAGTGGCAAAGGACGTGGCATTCTTCGCAAATAAAGAAGGACTCGGCGCGCACGCAAGGAGCGCGACTGTAAGATTAGAGGACGATGAGTAAATTTTTAAGCAAAAAATATGACCGTCTCACCCCATACACCCCGGGTGAGCAGCCAAAAGAGAGAAAATACAACAAGCTCAATACGAACGAATCGCCGTTTCCTCCGTCGCCAAAGGCGATAGAGTCGGCGGTAGAGGCGGCACGTAGCCTTGAGCTATACAGCGACCCCGAGGCGAAAAGACTCACCGAGGCTATAGCAAGCACGTGCGGAGTGACACCCGACTGCGTTCTTGCGACAAACGGCTCGGACGAGATATTGAACTTCGCGTTTATGGCGTTCTGTGATGAGAACACACCCGCAATTTTTCCCGATATAACATACGGCTTTTACAGTGTGTTTGCAGAGCTTAATCGCGTGCCTTATGAGGAGATACCCTTGAACGACGATTTCACGGTCAATGCGGATGACTATATCGGCGTAAATAAGACCGTATTTATCGCAAACCCCAACGCCCCCACGGGAATAGCATTATCTCTTGAACAAATTGAGAGGATAGTCGAGTCAAATCCTGATAATGTCGTGGTAATAGACGAAGCTTACGTTGATTTCGGCGGTGAGAGCGCAATTTCTCTGACGAAGAAGTATGACAATCTGCTCGTGACGCAGACCTTTTCAAAGTCTCGCTCAATGGCGGGTGCAAGACTCGGCTTTGGCGTGGGATGTCCCGCTTTGATAGCCGACCTCAACACGATAAAATATTCAACGAATCCTTATAACGTCAACTCAATGACAATGGCGGCAGGACTCGGAGTCCTTTCAGACCCCGAATATACCGTGAAAAACTGCCAAGCGGTAATTGATAACCGCGAGTGGACGATGAATGAATTAAAGGAGCTCGGATTTTCTATGACCGACTCAAAGGCAAATTTCATCTTCGCAAAGCACCCCGAGATCGACGGCGGCGAGCTGTACGCGAGATTGCGCGAAAAGGGAATACTCGTTCGTCACTTCACAAAGCCAAAGATCGCGCAATATAACCGAATCACAGTCGGCTCGTGCGCGCAGATGGAGGAGCTCGTCGGAGCAATTAAGACAATTCTGGAGGAAGAAAAATGAGAAGCACGGAAATAGCACGCAAAACCGCGGAAACAGACGTAAAGCTTACCTTAAGCCTTGACGGAAAAGGTGCAAGTGTTATTGATACGGGATGTGGATTTTTGGATCACATGCTCACGCTTTTCGCCTCTCACGGTCGCTTTGATCTCTTCGTCAGATGTGCGGGGGATATGGAGGTCGACGCACACCACACCGCAGAGGATATAGGTATCTGTCTCGGTCAGGCATTTTCGCAGTGCCTCGGCGACAAAAAGGGTATAGAGAGATACGGATATATGATTCTTCCTATGGACGAGGCGCTTATTCTATCGGCAGTTGACCTGTCGGGCAGAGCATACCTCGGTTACGATCTTGATATTCCTGTGCAAAAGGTAGGCGATTTTGACACAGAGCTAGTCGAGGAGTTCTGGTTTGCATTCGTGCGCGAGGCAAAATGTGCATTGCATATAAAACAGCTTGACGGAAGAAACTCGCACCACATAATCGAGGGCGCGTTCAAATCTGTCGCAAGGTCGCTCAAGACCGCCGTATCCGTCGACCCAAGCAGAGCCGACGAGATACCCAGCACGAAGGGAGTCCTCTGATGGTAGCGATAATCGATTACGGAGTGGGCAATCTTTTCTCGCTGAAAAGCTCTTTTGCGGCGATAGGCGAGGAGGCAGTCGTCACGTCGGATGCCGATGTGATAAGGGGCGCAGACCGCCTCATCCTCCCGGGTGTAGGCGCGTTTGGAGATGCGGCAAAAAAGCTGTCGGAGAGCGGACTTGATATAGTCCTGCTTGACGAGGTGAAGAAGGACAAGCCGCTTATGGGCATCTGCCTTGGAATGCAAATGCTCTTTGATAAGAGCTTTGAATACGGAGAGTATCAGGGACTCGGACTTATCAAGGGTGAGATAAGACCGATCTCCGAGGTAATACCGAAAGATCTTCCGATTCCTCAAATAGGCTGGAATGCTCTGTGTATAAAGGGAGAAAAGCACCAGATATTCAAGTATATAAACGACGGAGACCACGTGTATTTCGTCCACTCATATTACGGTGCAAAATGCGGCGAATCGGTAATAGCCGATACGGAATACGGTGCGAGCCTTACCGCCGCTGTGGCATCGGGAAACGTCTGCGGATGCCAGTTCCACCCCGAGAAGAGCGGAAAAGTGGGGCTATCCATTCTTAAGGCATTTTGCGAAATATAAGAAATATGAATTGAAGTTATTACCCCTCATCCGCCTCTGCGAGGCACCTTCTCCCGAGGGAGAAGGCTAATTAAGGCTTTTCCTCCGGGAGAAGCTGTCGCGTAAGCGACTGATGAGGGGCGAAAGGATAAAAAAATGTTAATTTTTCCTGCGATCGACCTATACGGCGGCAAAGCAGTCCGCCTGTATAAAGGCGATTATCAACAAATGACGGTTTACAGCGACGACCCCGTGTCCGTCGCACGCGACTTCGAGCAAAAGGGTGCGGAATGGGTGCATCTCGTTGACCTTGAGGGCGCGAAAAACGGAACTACACCGAATATTGACGTAGTTTCTAAAATAGCCCGTGAGACCTCGCTTTTATGTGAGATAGGCGGCGGAATTCGCAATATGGAGACCGTCGAAAAGTATTTCAGTGCGGGAGTCTCGCGAGTCATACTCGGCACGGCAGCGGTCACAGACGAGGAATTTCTCAAAGCCGCAGTAGCGAAATACGGTGAAAAGATAGCCGTCGGAGTCGATATAAAGGACTCTATGGTCGCGATCAAGGGTTGGATAGAGAAAAGTGAGTATAACGCGTTTGATTTTTGCGAAAAAATGCAGAAGATAGGCGTTAAAACGATAATCTGTACCGATATATCAAAGGACGGAGCAATGAGGGGAGCAAATCACGCGCTCTACCGCGATCTGTCCGAAATATTCAGTATGCAGATAGTCGCCTCGGGTGGAGTTTCCTCAATGGATGACGTAGAGAAGCTCGCCGCGCTCAACATATACGGCGCGATAATCGGCAAAGCCTACTACACAGGCGCAATCGACCTCGAAGCCGCGATAAACGAGGCAAGATAAAAGGATCAGGAGTAAAAATATGATAACAAAAAGAATAATCCCGTGCCTCGACGTGCGCGACGGCAGGGTAGTAAAGGGAGTGAACTTCAGAGGACTCAGTGACGTCTCCTCTCCTGTCACTCTTGCGAAATATTACAGCGACAACGGCGCGGACGAGCTTGTTTTCTACGATATAACCGCATCCGCTGAGCAGAGACAGATATTTACTGACATTCTGCGTGACGTCGCAAGCACGATATTTATTCCGCTCACGGTCGGCGGCGGAATCAACACGCTCGAGGACTTCGACAGAGTGCTCAAATGCGGAGCGGATAAGGTAAGCGTCAATTCGGGCGCGATAAGAAATCCGGGCCTCATTGACGAGGCGGCGAAGAGATACGGCAATCAGTGTGTCGTTATCTCAGCGGACGTAAAAAGGGTAGATAAGACCTTCCGCGTCTTTGCCAAGGGCGGCAGAGAGAACACGGGCAAGGAAGCGATCTCCTGGATAAAGGAATGTGTCGAGCGCGGAGCGGGCGAGGTCGTCCTCAATTCGATCGACACCGACGGTGTCAAGGCGGGCTTTGATCTTGAAATGCTGCAAGCGGTGTGCGACGCGGTCAACGTTCCCGTTATCGCATCGGGCGGCGCGGGATGTATAGAGGATTTCACAACGCTCTTCAAGAAGATCCCGACCGTCTCGGCAGGACTCGCCGCGTCTATCTTCCACTTCGGCGAAGTCGAGATAGGTGACCTCAAGCGCGAACTTGCAAATAACGGAATACCCGTAAGAATATAATATACAGAGCGAAATACGCCACCCACAACCGTAGGGGAGGTGCTTGCTCCTCCCGTATGCCTTCTCCCTCGGGAGAAGGTGTCAACGAAGTTGACGGATGAGGGGAGTTCAGAAAGGAAAAAACAAAATGATAGATATAAACAACCTCAAATTTGACGAAAAGGGACTTATCCCCGCCGTCGTAATAGACAATAAAACAAAAAAGCTGCTCACGCTCGCATATATGAGCCGTGAGAGCCTTGAAATTTCAATGGAAAAGGGACTGACCTGCTTTTATAGCCGCTCACGTCAGGAGCTATGGCTCAAGGGCGAGACGAGCGGAAATTATCAGCATATCGTCAGCATAACCGCAGATTGCGATGGGGACGCGCTCGAGGTAATAGTCGAGCCCGACGGTCCCGCCTGCCATAAGGGAACCTTCTCCTGCTTCAACGATACAGTCTGGGAGAGCCCCGAGCTTACCGAAAGCCAATTCTCGCTTGATGCCTTGATGAAGCTCATCGAGGGAAGAAAGACAGAGAAGAAGGAAGGCTCCTACACCACCTATCTCTTTGAAAAGGGAATAGATAAGATACTCAAAAAAGTCGGCGAGGAATCGACCGAGGTAATAATCGCGGGCAAGGCAGACGACAAGGCGGAGACAATATATGAAATATCCGACCTCACCTATCACGTCCTCGTACTTATGGTGCAGATGGGGATCTCAATTGACGACATAAAGCGCGAGCTTGCCTCCCGCCACGTTATCGATCATAAGGTCAAGCAGGAAAAGATGACAAAATAAAAAGAAATGAGAGACTGTAGAAGTCTCTCATTTTTTACTTATTTAGTTAACTAAACTTAACCATATTAAACTAACTTAATTGTTTTCTGACTTGAGTTCATGAAAACGCAAAAATAATTAAGCATACTTAACTAAATGCCTTTTATTTAAACATCCACTCAAGCGCGCCCTGAATATGCTCGTCCCAAAATTCCCAGTTGTGATCACCGTGTGCCTCCACGTATTTAAGATCATAACCAAGAGAGTTAAGCTTGTCTCTGAACCGTACGTTTTCGGGATAGAGACCGTCCTCGGTTCCAACCGCCATAAAGAGCCTCGGGCGGTTCTTGTCGTCAGCCTTCTCCTTAGCAAGCCAAAAAAGGTCATCCTCGTCGGGAATAGGGGCGCCCTTGCCAAATATAGTCCCCATAATCTCCGTTTTCCAGGAATCCTTGAGATCGGTCACGGACGAAAGACCCACACCGGCACAGAAGCGATCGCATTCGCGAAGAGCGATCTTGAGCGCACCGTAGCCGCCCATCGAGAGTCCCGCGATAAAGTTGTCCTCGCGCTTGTCTGATACGTTGAAGAACTCGCATATAAGACGGGGGAGCTCACGCGCTACGAAATCGTAGTATCTCGCGCCGTAAGAGGTGTTACAGTAGAAGCTGCGGTGAGCGCAGGGCATAACAACGCAGATGCCATACTTTGATGCGTAGCGCTCTATCGATGTGCGGCGCATCCAAATAGTGTGATCGTCGCTCAGACCGTGAAGAAGGTAAAGACACTTGTACTTCTCGCCTCGGCTCTCGGATTCAATGCCTATCTGCCCCGACACCTGCCTCTGCGGAATTATAACGTAAGCCTCGGATTGCATCCCGAGCGCCTCGCTGAAAAAATGAAATTGAAAGAATGCCATGGGTTTTCTCCTTTTAGAAGATTTGTTTCTTGTTTTAGTATAACATAAAAGCGCTTGTGTGTCAATACTGCCCGTTGATAGCTTACGAAGTACAACTAAATGGTGAGGCGGTGGATTCAGGACCTTATTCTGCGCCGCGAGCGGCGACAGAGATTCGCTCCTCTTGTACCGCTCAATCACCACGAAGAGAACGAATCTCTCCGTGGTGATTGAGTGGATTCGGACCAAATTCTGCTTCGCCGAGCGGCGACAGAGGGTCGTTCCTCTTGTACCACCAGCCACCAGCAAAAAAGCACATAGGCATAAAGCCTATGAAGTACAACTAAATGGTGAGGCGGTGGATTCAGGACCTTATTCTGCGCCGCGAGCGGCGACAGAGGGTCGCTCCGTGGCACCACCATACCACAGCAAAAAAGCACATAGGCATAAAGCCTACGAAGTATAACTAAATGGTGAGGCGGTGGATTCAGGACCTAATTCTGCGCTGCCTTGGGGCAGCGACAGAGGGTCGTTCCTCTTGTGCCACCAGCCACCAGCAAAAAAGCACATAGGCATAAAGCCTATGTGCTTTTTTGGTGGGGGATGGTGGATTCGGACCACCGAAGTCAGTGACAACAGATTTACAGTCTGCCCCCTTTGGCCGCTCGGGAAATCCCCCATATGGAGCTGGTGATCGGAGTCGAACCAACAACCTGCTGATTACAAATCAGCTGCTCTGCCATTGAGCCACACCAGCATATTGCAGTCGACTCTTGCGCCGACTATGATATTATATCACAGTCGTTCTGTTTTGTCAACACCTTTTTGAAAAAAATTTTATTTTTTTTAATGTATCAAAAACATCAAAAAAATAAACCAATTTTTATGCAAAATAAACGCAAAGGGGAGGATAAACCTCCCCCAAAATCAGTCGTTGGTAAACATCATGTATATCTCATTCTTCGCCACACCGCGATCCTTTGCAACCGCTTTTATGGCATCCTTTTTGCTCATTCCCGAGCTTATGTAGTGTTCAACGTGCTCCTCAACGGAAAGTGAAAGAAGATCATCCTTTTTGGATGCCGCAGTCCTCTCAGCAGCGCCCTCAACTACAAGCACGTACTCACCCCTCGGTGAGTTCTCCTCGTAATGAGCGACCGCGCCGCCAAGTGTCGTGCGCATAACGTCCTCGTTGAGCTTGGTGAGCTCACGGCAGAGTGATATCCTGCGATCATCTCCGAATATCTCGCACATATCTGTAAGAGTAGCCTTAAGCTTATGCGGAGCTTCGTGGAATATCGTCGTGCGATCGTCGCCCCTGAGCTCGCTGAGCCTCTCGCGTCTCTCCTTTTTGTCAGCGGAAAGAAATCCCTCAAAGCAGAAGCGTCCTGTTGGTAATCCCGAGAGAGTGAGCGCCAGAACCGCGGCGCAAGCGCCGGGGATGCTCGTCACGGGTATGTTTTTCTCAGCACAGAGCGCAACTATATCTTCGCCCGGGTCACTTATAGCGGGAGTACCCGCATCGGTGACGAGCGCGCAGGATTCTCCTGCGCACAGGCGCTCACAGATCATCTCGCCGTGAGTCCTCTTGTTGTGCTCGAAATAGGATACCATAGGCTTCTGAATTCCGAGATAGGAAAGTAAGCGCATTGAGTTTCTGGTGTCCTCGGCGGCGATAAAATCGACCTCGCGAAGCACCTTGACCGCGCGTGCGGAAATGTCGGCGAGGTTACCGACGGGAGTCGCAACGAGATAGAGCGTGCCGCCAACTACCTTGTTTTTTTCGGGAGAGATCTCGACACCGAGATCAAGCTCGTTAAAATTATCACTCATTTTAAAACCTTTCATCCTTTGACAAATCTGCAAATTGCATCATATAATGCAAAGTAAGAATACGTCGGGAGGAATATTTATGCCAAAAATATACATCGATCAGGGACATAACCCATCGGGGTTTAATACGGGAGCAGAAGGAAATGGACTTCGCGAGCAGGACGTGACGTATGAGGTCGGCCGCCGACTCGCCGCGCTTTTGCGCAGAAGTGGGAATTGGGAAGTAAGACTCTCGCGCAATACACCCGACGAGGTGCTCGGAAGCTCAAACGCATCGAGCCTGCGCACCCGTGTCAATGAGGCAAACTCCTGGGGCGCGGATTACTTTATCAGCGTACACACTAACGGCTCGACAGACCCGAGCGCACGCGGAGTTGAGGCTTATGCCTATTCGCGACCCTCTCGCGCGTTCAATCTGGGTGAGGATATAGTCGATAGCCTCGTTGAAGCCACGGGATTCCCAAAGCGCGGAATGTTCGTCCGCCCGGGGCTTTACGTCCTTAAAAGAACGACAATGCCCGCAGTCCTCGTTGAGATAGGATTTATCTCAAACCCGGGAGAAGCAGCAGTAATGCGCGATAACCCCGAGCTCTTCGCCCGTGGGATCTACAATGGAATAGTTGAATATACCGGTATTCCGTAATATGCCAAGGAGGTAGCCTTCTCCCCGGGGAGAAGGTGTCAACGCAGTTGACGGATGAGGGGGATCAACCTTCGATCATACGCCTCAGCTCATCCTCGTCAATGACCGTAACACCGAGGTCGCGAGCCTTTGTCAGCTTGCTTCCCGCCGCGTCACCTGCGACAACGTAGCTTGTTTTCTTGGAGACCGAGCCCGAGACCTTGCCGCCCTGCGCCTTGATCATCTCGCTCGCCTCGTCGCGTGAGAGGGTGGGAAGAGTGCCTGTGAGAACGAAGGTAAGACCTGCAAACTTGTCGCTCGCCGCCTCCTTGACCGCCTCGCAGAGAACACCCGCCGCCTTGAGCTTTTCGCAAAGCTCGATGTTTTTCGGGCGGGCAAAGAAATTGACAACGCAGTCTGCGGTTATCTCGCCAAAATCGTTGATGGCAATAAGCTCGTCGCGTGTCGCTGACATGCAAGCGTCAAGAGTGCGGAAACGAGCCGCCAGAGCCTCCGCCGCCACCTCGCCAACGTTTGGAATACCGAGCGCGCAGAGAAGTCGCTCAAGACCCGCGGATTTTGACCTTTCAACCGCATCTACAAGATTCTGAGCCGATTTTTCGCCCATTCTCTCAAGATTCTGAATATCCTCAACACGAAGCGTGTAAAGATCAGCCGCGCTCTTAATAAGATTGTTTTCGATCAGAAGATCGATTATCTGGGGACCCAGACCGTCGATCGCCATAGCGCCCTTTGATGCAAAATGCTCGATTCCGCGCGAAAGCTGTGCAGGGCAGGAGAGATTCTGACACCTGACCGCCGCCGCCTCGTCGGGATCGTAGAATACGGGCTCACCGCATGAGGGGCAACGCTCTGGCATATTAAATACTCTCTCTGTGCCGTCGCGCTTGTCAGCGTGCGCACAAATGACCTCTGGGATAATGTCGCCCGCCTTTCTGACGGTCACGATATCGCCAAGCATGATCCCGCGCTCGCGGATAAAATCAAGATTGTGAAGACTTGCACGGCTCACCGTAGTTCCTGCAAGACGAACGGGGGAGAGGACGGCGGTGGGAGTAAGCACTCCCGTGCGACCGACGTTTATTGTGATATCCTCAAGCCTCGTCTGCTTCTCTTCGGGAGGGAATTTGTAAGCAGCCGCCCATTTCGGTGTGCTCGTGCCCTCGCCGATAATTCGCCTGTCGGAGAGCAGATCAGCCTTGATGACTACACCGTCAATGTCGTAGGGAAGAGAGTCACGCTCGGAGCCGATGTGCTTGATGTGACCAATCACCTCCGTGGCATCAGATGTCGTTATTCTCATCTTGATAACGGGGAAGCCAAGCTCGCAAAGGCGGTCAAGCGTCTCTGTGTGACTCAGGGGAGCACGTCCGTCAAGGTAGAGCGAGCCCTCCTGGAAATTAAATATGAAAATATCAAGTCCGCGGGATGCGGTAACGGACGGATCAAGCTGACGGAGCGAGCCTGCAGCTGCGTTTCTGGGGTTAGCCATAAGAGCCTTGCCCTCGCTCTCGCGCTTTGCGTTTATTCGGTAGAAAACACTTCGGGGCATATACACTTCACCGCGAACAACGAGATCGAGCGGCTCGGGGAGCGTCATGGGGATAGAGAATATCGTCTTGATATTCTGCGTAACGTCCTCGCCGACCACACCGTCACCGCGCGTAGCACCCTGTACGAAGACACCATTTTCATAACGAAGAGAAACAGACAAGCCGTCTATCTTGGGCTCGACCGACCAGGAAACTGAGGGGACGGTCTTTTTAACACCGTCAATAAAGTCCTCAAGCTCTTCGTAAGAAAAAACGTCGGCAAGCGAGTCCATTCGCGCCGTGTGAGTTACCTTGCCGAATTTGTCAAGAGCCTTGCCGCCAACACGCTGGGTGGGGGACTCGGGATCGAAAAATTCGGGATTCTCCGCCTCAAGACGCTTGAGCTCCTCAAACATCATGTCATAGTCGTAGTCGGATATCTCGGGAGCATCGTAAACGTAATAAAGACGCGCGTGATAGGTCAGCTCACGGCGCAATTTTTGCATTCTTTCAAGAATAGCTGTTTTCTCGGACATAAAATAACCGTCCTTTCAAAAAACTTACATATGCATATATTATACCATATTTGTCGCCCGTTTTCAATGAAACACGTAAAAATAATCTTGATTTATTAACAAATAAACTGTATAATGAGTGTAGAAAGCCGAAAGAGAGGCGAAAAAATGAAATTATTGATAGTATATACGACCAAGGGCGGCACAACGCGCGAATGTGCTGAGCTTTTGGCAAGAGAATTCAAGGAGCATGATGTTACCGTGACCGATATGAAGGACGTTACGACGCTTGAGGGATACGATAGGATCGTGGTCGGATTCCCGATAAGAATGGCGCGTCCCGTAAAGAAAGCAAGAAAATTTATGAAGGAACACGAAAGGGAGCTCGCCCGTGCAAATGCCGCGTACTATATGTGCTGCGGATTTATCGACTGTTTTGAGGAGTACGCGGAGAAAGCCATTCCAAAGACACTTCGCGGAACCGAGCTGACCGTGACCTGCCTTGGCGGAAGCCTTGATCCCTCGCGCTTTAAGGGAATCGATAAAATGATTGTCAAATCGGTAAGATCGGAGATCCTCGGCGGCGGAGAGAACGGCGAGCAGAGGGACGATATGACCCTGCCGACAATACTTGATGAAAATATCGCACAGCTGGCGGATTACATAAAAAGATACAAGTAAGATGCGTAAGAAACGCTACCCCAAGGCTTCTCCTCGAAGAGATAAACCCGAGCCTTCTCCCTTGGGAGAAGGTGGCGGCACAGCCGACGGATGAGGGGTAACTTTTCGTGCAAGCGAAAAATATCACTGCGCAGAGCGCAATATCACTTGTACGTAGTACAAATATCACGTTCTGCTTGCAGAACATATAACTGCAACGCTTGCGTTGCCATTCCGCCACAGCCTCTGAACTTCCACGTGCGGTAAGGTGTAATTTGAGTCAAAGCTCGACTACCGCACGTCAATCGCATTCGCGAGCGAATGCGAGGGAGTTCAGAGTCGTGACAAATAACGCAAAAAAGAGGTATGGATGCGTTGCATCCATACCACTTTTTTGGTGACCCGCCGGAGACTCGAACTCCGGACCCCTTGATTAAAAGTCAAGTGCTCTACCGTCTGAGCTAGCGGGTCATTTTTTGCTACCCGACTATTATACCACAACAAATAGACTTTGTCAACAACAAAAATTAAAAAACTGAAAAAATAATTGACAGAAAATCGTTTTTGTAGTAATATATAGTAAAGAATAAATAACTCTTGGAGTATAAATATGAGAAGAAACACAAGAATATGGTGCTTAGCTTTGTTGCTTATCATTTTAATTTCTTCGGTTGCGTGCGATATTAGTGAGGTTGAGACCGACACGACCGAGTCGATAATGGCAACCGTAACTGAATCGGATAATCCCACGGAGATCCTGTCCGCAACCGAATCGGAGAAGCTGACTGAAACTAAATCCGAAACCGTAACTGAAACAATAACTGAGACAGAGACAGTCACTGAGACAGTGACGGAAACAGAGACGGTAACCGAAACAGTGACCGTGACCGAAACTGTAACCGAGACAGTAACCGAAACAGAGACAGTAACCGAAACGGTAACAGAAACAGTGACCGAGACAGAGACGGTTACTGAAACGGAAACGGAAACAGAAGCAGAAACGGTTCACATTCACGAATGGACAGACGCAAGCTGTACGGAGCCCAAAACCTGTTCTTCTTGCGGAGAAACAGAGGGAGAGGCTCTCGGACATACCGGCAGAGTGGCAACCTGCGTAGGTCGTGCAAAGTGCGAGAGATGTAACAAGGTATACGGAAATATTGGAAAACACGTGTATGAGGATAAGATCATTTCTCCCGAATATCTTGCAAAACCTGCTACGATGACCACTGCCGCAAAGTATTTTTATGCTTGCATACACTGCGGCTTGAGAGGAACAAAAAGATACGAATGGGGAGAGAGTGTTGTGGGAGAGCTTGATAAGAATTATAACGTTCACTTCGAAGAGGGTAAGGACGGAGACGGATATCTTTATTTTACAGACCCGCACCCCGTAACGACAGATTTTGACGCGAAGCTCAGAAGCGGATATGAGGATAAGCTCAAGGTGCTTGCCGAGCTGTATGGGTACTCAAAAGCTCCGTTTGCAGTATGCGGAGGAGACTGGTTCAATAACTCCAACTCCAAAAATAGCGCGATCGAAATGTTAAAATATATCAGAAAGATGACCAATGATCTCTTCGGAACCTGTCATCTCGTAGTAGGAAACCACGACTATAACTATCAGTTTGTCAGCAACGGTCAAAACGGCAAGAGCGAATATTGGCTCACGGCAGAAGAGATCGCAGGCGTCTGGTACCCCGACAATGAAGGCAAAACATACTATTCGTTTGCGACCGAAAATACCAGATACTACGTATTCGACAGCGGAATTGACTGGTATCGCTCGACAGGTGTGCCTACAGATTACGATAAGGTGCAGATCGCGTGGTACCTCGAGGAGCTTTTGAAGAACGACGATAAGCACATTGTCCTTATGCCCCACATGGTTCACGCATCGGGCTCGACAGATAACTGGAACGGCGGAACGCTCGCCTACGCAGAGATAGGCACCGCATATAACAACCGCGAGACATATACCTATAACGGTGTTGAGTATGACTTCAGCACAAAGACAGGTATGGTAGAGTATATCATAGCAGGTCATAACCATTCCGATCACGAGGGAACTATTGGCGGAATCCCCTATGTCCTCGTAGCAACAAATCAGCAGGGTGACCCTGCAACGTCGGATTTCGTGTACGCAGACTATGAAGCGAGAAAGCTTTATTTGTACCGCGTTGGATCGGGTGAGAGCAGGGAGATAGACCTCCTTCCCATTTCCGAAAAATGATATTCAGAGAGAGCTTTGGAGATAGCTATCGCGAGAAGATAGCTTTAAGAAATGACGGGAAGAGTATTCTTGTGTGCAACTACAGAATAGAGCTCACACAAGGTGAGTATGCTCTTGTTTCATTGCTTGTAAACAAAAGAGAATGGACGTCACGAAAAGACATTACAAGCGAAACGGGATTAAATGCGTCAAGCATTCCCGTACACGTGGCAAATATCAATAAGAAATCTCGCTCGGTTTCGGGAAGAAAGCTGCTTGAAGGAAACAGGAGCGGAGACTACCGTGTATCAGAGAATATTTAATCAAAAAGCACAAGGCGCAAGCCTTGTGCTTTTTTGTATGGATCTGTTTGTAAATTGGTTAGCTTATGCCTCGATGTCGCCCGAGTCTGCCGCTGGCGCGGAGTCACCGACTTGGTCGGTGTTGCCGTCACCCTCGGTTGAACCTGACTCGGAGTTATTCTGAGCAATGTCGGGTGCCGCCTCAGCCTCGGGCGCGTTTGCGCCGGTAGAAGCTTCTGCAGCTACAGGGCGAGGTCTGCGCTTACCGAACTCGTTGAGATGCTCACGCAGGATATCTTTCTTACCTGTTTTTACGAGGCGGTGATAAATGAGCTTTTTGACAATGTCGTAGATGATGGCGAATGTGGGAACACCGATGAGCAATCCCCAGAATCCCCAAAGACCTCCGAAGAAGAGGACCGAGAAGATAACGCAGAAGGGAGAGATATTGATGTTGCCACCGACGATGTGGGGATCGATGATGTTACCGTCAATAAACTGAATAACACAAACGAATATCAGGAAATAAAGGAGCTTTAGGAGGTCACCCTCGGACATAAGGATAATGAGACCCGAGGGAACGGCACCGAGGAAAGGCCCAAAGAATGGGATGATGTTCGTGACACCGCAAATGAGCGCTAAGAGTGCTGCATAACGGATATCCATAAGCGTAATTGCTATGTAGTAGATAAGGCCGATGATAGCCGAGTCGATTATCTTACCCTCAAGGAATCCGCCGAACATTCTGTCTGCAAATTTAGCCTCGGAGAAAATAAAGTTGGCTTGTTTTTCTTTGAAGAGGCAGTTGATAATGAGCTTGATCTTCTTGGCAAAGGTCTTACGTCCTGCAAGGAAGAATACCGAAATAACAAGTCCTATGGCAAAGTCCTTAAGGAAAACGAAGACGTCAACGACACCGAGGAGAATAGTGCCTCCGATCTCGGGGAGCAAAGGCGCCAGCTCGGTGGAGAGCCACTCGGTGATGGCAGCACCTGCTTGGTCGATATATGGAGCTATGTTAGGATTGTTGGTTTTAAGATCCTCAATATACTTTGTAGCATTTTCAACGTACATAGGCATATCACGGATAAGATCCTGAACGAAGTTGTAAATGCTTTCATATACCTGGGGAAGAGCGACCCAAAGAAGAGCTCCGATTATTGCGACCCAAGTAATGTAGGTAAGCACCACTGCCAGAATATTCGACTTTTTTGCAATCTTCTTGGGGTCTTTTCCGCTCTTTTTTGAAAATCCCTTGATGAAGAGCCTCTCGTACATATTGCAGGTCGATTTGAGCATGTAGGCGATGATCGCACCGATAGTAAATGGGCGCAGGATCAGCACGACTGCGTTTATTGCATCGAGAATAGACTGTCCCTTGTATAATACGAAGAAAAATGCAATTGCCAGCGCAAGACCTGTGGCAATGATAAGCGAGATATAAAACCCGCGCCTGACGGTGTTTTTATTCCAGCTGAATTTTTCGTTATCCATTATTCGTCCTCCAGACGTGTTTGTACATTACTTCAATATACAATTATATCACACGGCGGAAAATTTGTCAATAATTAAAACGGATTTTTAAGGAAAGCGGATCAGTTGTTCAGCTCCTCGTCGGGAATATTGAGGGATATGCCCTCAATAAGATCGGAAAAGCAGGAATCGTCAGCGATATTGAGGCGCACCCCCTCAATGTGAATGTAACGCAGGGAAGAAAAATTGTAGGTCGAAAGAGGCTTGTCAAGGGCGTCGTTGGTGTGAGCGCAAACGAGAGTCTGACCCTCGGAGAAGCCCGAAATTATCAGCGTGTGGTAAAAGTCGCCCGTCTCGTCGGCAAGCTGAACAACATCGCCCTCAATAGCACCCGTCGAGTCGACTTCGATTCCGTAAGGACCGATACCGCCATTCATCTGTAAAAAATCCTGTCTGCCCGTGAGAAAATCGTAGAAGAATTCAACCGAGCTCCAGGCGGGCGCGCGGTCGTTCTGGTTTATGTAGTACCAACCGAAATCGGGAGTAAAATTCATCTGACAGCTGCCCGCGTAAATGCATTGGGAAATGAAGTTGGTGCAGTCACCGCCGCGACCGGCGAAGTTGGTGAAAAGAGGATTGCGAGAGAGAGCCCAGCGGCGAGCGTATTCGACCGCGCGCGCACGGTTGTATTCCTTGTAAACTATCATAAAAAGCCTCCTTGAAAACGAGATTATCTCATCCTTATATTGTATTCCAAAACCACGGCAACCGTTAATAATTAAGCAAACTTAACGTTTTTCCGCCCCCTAACAGCAAACATATTGATCATTTCAAATTTTGATTTATCGAATAGCCTTCTCCAGCGGAGAACAACTCGGGCGAGCCCTCGTAGCACCTTTTGCAAGCAAAACGCGCTTTACGGGGGACCGCGCAAGCGGTGGATGAGGAGGTCGCCATTAGGACGCGCGCCACGGGTGTATTGTGGATTTTGTCTTGTGGCACAAGGTTTCTTTTGCAACGAAACAACATAATCAGAGGACGTGAACCCCTTGAAAAAGCGACCTCCTCATCCACCGCTACCGCGGTCCCCCTTCCCCGCTGGGGAAGGCTTAACAGACCTATAAATTGCAATTTACCAAATAATTCCCCCAAATCTTGACAAATTTCCTCTTAAGGTATATAATTAACCCATAAGAAAATCGAAAGGAAGGACAAAAAGATGAGCAAAACTCTATCAACCATATTAACAATTTTCAAGGTAGCCAAAATCGTTGCCAAGGTCATCTTTATTCTCTGCATCATAGGTGGAGCAGGATGCCTGCTTTCACTCGTAATGCTCCCGTTCGCAGGGGGAATTATGCAGATGCTTGGCGAGGGCGAGGAAATACTGCCGTCAACGTATTTTGAAGCTGTCGTTGGAGTAATAAGCTGCGCAGGAGAGGCTGTTGTCGCATATTTCGCAGAAAAATATTTCGGACACGTACTCGAAGCGGGCACACCGTTTACTCTCGAAGGTTCCAAGGAATGCTTCAACTTTGGACTTGTATCTATCATCACGTCTCTTGCCGTTTCGGTAGCATCGGGAATAGCAATTGGAATCTGCTTGTTGCTTACTTCCGAAGCACAGGGCTTTGATGCGGAAACGTCGGTCTCACTCACAACAGGCTTGCTTTTCCTGTTCATTTCGCTTATCTTCAAATATGGAGCAGAGCAAGCGGTATCTGCCCATGAAACAGCAAGTGAAGAGAATACACAAGAAGAAACACAAACCGAGACCGAACAGATATAAAACACAAAAGGGCAGAGAATGTTTTTTACACTCTCTGTCCTCTTTTTTATAAGCACTTCATTAGTGGATATAAATACATATACCTTTTTGTAGTACGCCGTCTTGTGATTAAGCAAACTTAACTATATATCCTTTTCGATCTCCGAGAGAAATCTTTCCGCCATAATTCTCATGCCCTTATCACCCGGATGACCGCCAACACCGCCGTGCTCAAATTTATCGAACGCGCAGTTTGATCTGTCCTCAACAATATCGCTGATGAAAATGTACCTGACACCGTTTTCCTCGCAATATTCCTTGATTCCCTGTGTCTTTAATTGATTATTGAAGAAGGAAGAGCATTGGTATATCCTTACCCCCTCGCGGCCATCTACGAGATAGTCGTGCAGCTTCTTCATTGCCACCTTGAACGCGGGAATTTCAAACTGATCCTTCGGAATATTTGCGGTAATAGCCGTAATTATAATATCGGGCTTGAAATCCTTTGCCTCGCGGTAGCTTGTCTCAAGGTCAAGAGTTCTGTAATTTCTTTCCCATAGCGCGCCGCTTAAAATGCAGTAAGACGCCTCGGGATACTTTTCTCTTATCTTCGACATAATTATGTGAAGATAATCGTTTTCCTCGCATGAAGCCGCCATACCCCAGCTGCCGTACCAGCCGATCTCGGGCTTTGGATTGTGCAGAGTTATTGAATTTCCTATAAACGCGATCCTTGGTCTGCCGCTATGCTTTTCATCAAAATAAACGGTCTTTGTGTTTTGGTTTTTACTTGGAACCGTATTTTGGGACTCGTGATCTGTCATTTGTATATCCCCCATTAGTTGTTGTCTTTGCGGAATTCTCCCGGAGCCTTACCGTAAAGCTCCTTGAAGTTCTTGTAGAAAAGTGCCTTGCTCGCATATCCCACGCGCGTGCATATCTCGTCAATCGAAAGAGAAGTTGACTCTAAAAGCTCCATCGCAAGCGCGAGCCTCTTTTCGCGCAAATATTCCTTTAGTCCCTTGCCGTAGACCATCCTGAAAACTCTGCCAAGATACGCGGGATTGTAAAAGCAATGCTCGGCAAGAGAGGTGGCGGTAACGGGAGAGGTGAAATTCGCGTCGATATAGCGCAATACCTCGTCGGTCAGAAGATTGGGACGATCGTCTCCCACGTCCTCGAGAAGCGCGCGAATGAGCTTGGCAAAAATAAGTCTCATATATGCATTGAGAATAAACGAGCGGCAGGGACGGTCCTCGCTCTCGATCTCTCGGCACATCTTTTCAGCAATGCGCTCTATCTCGACTCGCTCCTCACCGATAAACCTCGCACAAGAGGTGTGACGGGAATGAAGCTCCTCGGTACCCTCGGGGAGAAAAATGAGAAAAATATCGTTGATCGTCTCGTTGCTTACAATGTTTTCACTCATAAATTCGGGCTTGACCGAGAAATTGTAAAACTCAGCCTCGTCACTGTCAACAGTGAAGGCGTGTGTTTCACCGTAATTGATAAAAAGAAGATCGCCGCGCGAAACCGCATAAGATTTACCGTTTATGTAATGCGTAAAATTGCCCTTTGTGGTGTAAACGAGCTCAACGAACTCGTGCGTGTGCTCGCGCTCATCCTTGCCGCAAAATCTTTTCTGACGCTCGACCGCAACGCTTTTTCCGTCGTAAATGTCAAATTTTCTCATGATCCCGCCTCCTTTTTTTGCAACTATTTTGATTATAACAGATTTCCCCAAAATTGCAACAGAATAGTAAAAAAAGTATAAAAATAATACTCGCAGTACAATTTTGATATTGAATTTTTTGCAAAAACACTGTATAATGAAATAAAATAAAGGCAAAAAAGTCTTAAGATCGGAGGAAAAACTATGATACTTTCAATGAATGAATACCTCGACAAAGTAAAAGCCTGCTGGCTCGGTAAAAATATAGGCGGAACGCTCGGCGGACCTCTTGAGGGCAAGCGCGGAGTTATCGACCTCGATTTTTACGTCCACGATTTTTCAAAGGGTGCGCTTCCCAACGACGACCTCGATCTTCAGCTCGTCTGGCTCATTGCTGCAGAGGAGTACGGAATAAAGGTGGATGCAGAGGTGCTTGGAAACTACTGGGTCTCCTATATCACTCCCGACTGGTCGGAGTACGGAATGGGCAAAAGAAACCTCCGCGGAGGAATGCTCCCGGGCGTTTCGGGCGCATACAGAAACACGTTTTCCGCATCAAACGGCGCGTGGATCAGAAGTGAGATCTGGGCTTGCCTTGCTCCCGGTCACCCCAAGATCGCGGCAAAGTACGCGTATGAGGATGCTATCGTCGACCACGCAGGCGAAGGAGTATACGCCGAGATATTCTGCGCGGCAATGCAGAGCGCGGCGTTCGTTGAAAGCGACATCGATAAGGTAATAGATATCGGACTCTCTTATATCCCCGAGGATTGCGATATAGCAAGAGTTGTGAGATTCGTTCAAGGACTTCCCGCAAAGACAAGCGATTGGAAGGCGGCAAGAAAGCTTCTTATGCAAGAATTTCCGAGTATGGCATTCGGTATGGTTCCCATGGCAGGACAGGAGTACGACCCTGAGATTCCCATGACAAACTACGGATATGACGCTCCTGCAAATATCGGACTTATGCTGATCGGTCACTACTACGGCGGAGGAGACTTTTCAAGAGCGATCTGCATCACCGCAGGATGCGGAGAGGACGCAGACTGCACCGCGGGAACTCTCGCGGCACTCTACGGTATCGCTTACGGAACAAAGGGAATCGATCAGAAGTGGATCGATCCTATCGGAGACGAGATCAAGACCTGCTCTGTCGACGTGACCAAGATGCTTTGGAGACCTACTACCATCACACAGCTTACAAAGAGCGTTTCGCAGCTTATGCCTACCTTCGTTCGTAAGTTCGTGGGATATGATGCCAACGGTGGAGTGCTTATCTACACCGAAGACGGAGAAAAGCTCAAAGCACCCGCACGCGAGGTTAGAACCGATAAGAACGGCATAGTTCGTAAGACATTTAAGGATCTCATTTATGCCGACCGTATGTGCATCCGCCGCGAGAGCCCCTTCTTCAAGGTGTGGGCACTCTTTGATACCGCAGACGTAAAAGAGGATACCCCCCTTGATATCGATCTTCGCGTAATGGGTAAGATGGGACTTATCCAGAGAACAGACTGGAACGAGCTTATCTGGCACGTGCCGGAGGATTGGGAGGTCAAGGGAGGCAAGAGATCAATGTTCACAATGGAAAGAGCCTTCCACGAAAAATATCTCAAGACAGGCATCGTTCCGCACAATCTCACCGAGGGTAAATACGAGATCACCCTCGAGATCCGCCTCGGCACGTTCCCCTCAAGAATTTACGTCCCCTTCGTATTTATGAATGCGATAGACGAGGATATCGAATAAAACAAAATTATCCCTCGGTGCGACCAATCGCACCGAGGGATTATTTATTTTTTGATTATCAAGGTGTCAACCGGGATATTCTTATCCGACCTCACGGTCATTATCTTCATCTCGCCGTCACCCATCGAAACGTATGTGTACATAGGAGAAGAGTAGAGAACACCGTCAAATTTTTCCGCCTCATCGGGATACCTGACCTTCATACCCTCAAAGGCATCATAGGTTATTCCGTAAGCTCCGAAAAGCTTTTCCGGTGCATCGGGGTAAGGTCTCGAATAAAACGAGTGATCGTGCGCGGAGGGGATATTGTAGTGAATAACTCCCATAGGCTTTGTCAGGGTCTCAACCTTGTATCCGTTCTCATCAAGCTCACAAACAGTCTTTTCAGCACCGACTGCCGTTGAACCCTTCATCGCATGCGTGCGTGAGAATGCATGCTGATGACCCGAGAAGAACACATCAAAGCCGAGACCGTCAGCAAGACCCGAATAATTATCTCTGAATCTTTCACTTTCCTCGCCGTAGTATGAAACGTAGGAATATTCGGAAACGTGATTCAAAAGTATCCTCCATTTTGCATCGGGATGTGATGCAACCGCTTTTTCTATAAATGCGCGATTGACATCAAATGAGCAGGATCTTTCGTTGTTTGGAGCTATATCGCAAGGCGCAGTAATACCGACTACCAAAAGCTCACCGCTTGAAAAATAGAAGTTGCCGGACGAGTTATCAAGAAAATGACCCGAGTATCCGTCGTCATTTGGCAGGTCGTAATGATATCCCATAACAGAACTCAATCCGAGATCAGCTCCATCGCCCTGCAAAAGGGAATCGTGATTTCCGAGAACAGAGGCAAAGGCGATCTCCTTGAGCTCGCGTGGAGCCAGAAATTCCGCGATCTCCGCCTCGGAATACTCCATAGCACCCACGGGATTGTTCTTTTCGGGATAAGCAAAATCGGTCAGATTGCATACCGAAATGTTGTCACCAACACTCAAAAGATAGGACGGCTTGTGACGACCCTCAAATGTTGCTGCGCGAGAGAGAAGATGCTGCCACCTGCCGTTTATGTACGTCGTGTCACGCTCGGGACAGCGGCGGTAAACGTTTATGTGCATATCACCGACAAGGAAAAACGACTGTCTCTCCTTCGCATTCTCTTCAAGCGAGAAAACGTAAGCTTCGGAGTCGAATCTATGTCCGTGACCGACTCTGTAGATATAGCTTTTGCCGGCCTCAAGACCCGAGATGCGCGCCTTACAGGACACAAACCTGTCATTTTTATAAATATCGTTGACAGACGCAGATATCATTCGCGAATTTTCATCTGTAAAGCCGCCGTCGCGGTCATAAGATTCAAGGCAAGCGATCTGAACGCACGCAGATGAAAAAGCCTTGGGCTGATACCATACCACGCGTCTTTCAAGCTCATTTTTGCCAGCCTGCAATGACAGAGCAGTAACAAAATAATCGTTCATAACTTAACCTCCGAAGAACCGATATGATATTGTAACATCAAAAGAGAGCAAAGTCAATACGGTTCCAAAAAAAAGTAATAAACAACGCGCCGCCTTCATATCATTTACTGAAAAAATTATATCGGAGGAAAACAGAATGGACGAGATAAGATACACACGCGGCAGATACATGCAGGTACCGATAAACGAAAAAACGGTCATGACCGAGCTTTCGGGCGACTTTACTCTGCCCGATTACCAGCCCGAGATAAAAAGACTTTTGAAGGTAAGCGCAGAGGTATTGCCTCCTCAAAAATACGTTGGAGACAGTGAAGGGGAGATATCGGGAGGGATAGACTACTACGTTCTCTATACGGGAAGCGACAATCAGGTCTATTGCGCCCCCCTGTCGAGCGAGTACAAGGTGAGCGTTCCGATGGATAAAAACGAGCTCTCGCTTGTCAATATGACCGCAGACGCAGAGATAACCCCCGAGAACGTGAGCGGAAGAGTCACCTCCCCCAGAAAGCTCAATATCAAGTGCAGACTCAGAACACGCGCGAGGATGTACGGGGATATGCCGATAGATTCAAGCTATTCCTCGCTCGGAGGAGAGACACAGGTGCTTATGGGGCAGAGTGAAACGTCGAGAAGAATATTCTCGCAGAGCGAAATGATACATCTGTCAGACGAGATGATCCTGCCCGCCTCGGACGGAGAAACGAGAGTGATAAGTGCCACAGGCAGAGTTCACGTGACAGACAGCACCGCGGCAAACGGAGCGGTCAACGCCAAGGGAGAGCTCTATTTAAAAATGCTCATGTGCCACGAAGCCGACGGAGTGCCGTACACGACAACACGCAGAATTCCGTTCAATACTACTGTTGCGGTAGAGGGAGCGGACAGCGAATGTGAAACGAGCGCCTGTGGCAAGACCTGCGAGATGAGCATAAACGTCGAAGAGGGAAGAATAGGCATCGATGCAGGAGTGATGCTAGAGCTCTCGCTTTGCAAAAAGGAGAACGTGAGCTACGTCAAGGATATCTATTCAACCGAAAGAGAGACCGCGTGCGAGTATAAGGATATCCCGTTCTTGCGCGACGGCAGAGCACTCAATTCCAACTTCACGCAAAGTGATTCAATGACACTCGAGGAGGCAGGACTTACCCCCGAGCATAAGCTTATCGACATTGAAGGACGCGCAGTGCCCGAGAGCGCAGTGCTTGACGGCGGCAGATGGATATTCACGGGTAAAACAAGGTTTACGCTTTTGTGTGAAAAGGACGGAGAATACAGTTGCCAGGAGATAGAAATGCCATACAGATATACGCTCGAATCAAAGCAGAACGAGAGCGAGAATGCGTACGCATCTGCAACCGCGGAGGTCATAAGCGCAAGGGCAAGACTTGACGGAGAGAGAATAGGAGTTGACGCCGAGGTGATGATGAACTGTGTGATCTCAACGCAGGACGAGGCAAAAATGCTCGATAACGTAAGCTTCGGTGATGAAAAGGAGAAGAGCCGCGGAGAGTACGTGGTTTGCTATCCGTCATCGACCGATAGCCTCTGGAGCGTAGCGAAGAGATATACCACCACGGTGTCCGCACTCGCCCACGCAAATAAATTAACCGTGACCGATGCCCCCGACGCAAAGGAGACCCTACGCGGCACGCGATATCTCATAATTGCTTGACTATAAACCCAATAAACACAAAAAGAATGGCTCCTCGAGCCATTCTTTTTTGAAATTTTGATTTAGCGGGATGTTCGAATGATTAAGAGCGACAGCTTATTCGTTTTCGGTCAAGCCTTTTTTAAAAGGCTTGGCGGAGCCGCCGCGCTCGGCGGTCGCTCGTCGCAACGAGCGAAACTCCTTATCGTTCAAAGCGCCACGAGGGGTGAATTTCAAAAGCCTGTAGGCTTTTGAAAGAGGGGAACACACAAGTGGGGGTTCCCCTTTCTACACAAAGGCTAGCTTAATCGTTCTCCGCTTTTCTTTTGACACAAGAGGCGCAAAAGAAAAGCTAACAAAAGAAAACGCCGCAGGAGAGATTTCGCCGTCTGCGGACGGCGACCAACGCCCGCGCGTTGGATCGGCGCAAGCCTTTTAAAAAAGGCTTGACCGAAAACGACAGCGCTGTCGCTCTTAACCGCTCGCTAAATTGCAATTTATTTCACCCTGCAAACAGCAAGAGCCCGAGCAGGAGCAAAAACTCACTGTCGACCTCACCCTTTTCATTTCCCGAAAGAAAGACCATAAGCATCACGGCAAGGATAAGCAGCTCCTCGCTCCCGATGCCGTGCCCGAACGGAAAATGCTTTGAAAGATCGGAACGCGGAAGAAGAGACGAGAAGATTGACGACGCAGGGAGAGAAGGAGCAGTGCCCACGGTGCCGTGCACCTCCTCGTTTTTCTCGGTCGCGAATGCCTCTTCATGCCTCTCTGTTTGCACTGACGTCTGCCCTGCGTCTTGCCCGAAAGCTGCCCTTGTATCTGCTCCGACCGTTTCGGGCGGAATGTCCGCTCTCGGTTGTGTTGTCCTTGTCGGTGGCGGCATGTCGCTGTAGAGTGAATGAGCCGAAAAAGCGTTTCCGCTGTAATTTTCGGGGAGCTTGATAGTCCGCGCCCCCGTATTAGACGGTCTGACGTACAAAATGATCCCCCCTTTTATAGCGTTTTAAGTATCTCGCCAAGGCGCGAGAGCTTGACGATGTAATCGACCGCGTTTCGTCTGTCATCGCTGAGATAGGGCTTCATTGCACAAAGCAGTGCGGTGCGCGAATCCGAGTCGCGCCCGTGTACAGACGTATCCTTGAGAGCAGCCGCACTCACAGATGCATCCGGAGAGGCAGTAGACGCAGTGGATGGAGCAACCGTACCGCCCCCCGCATCCGTAGCCCCACCCGATGAAAACCCCTTGCCAAGCATCTCAATTATAGGCTTTACTGACGAGATGATCACGGGTAGCTTTGCGATCAGCTCGGGATTTGAAAGCAGGGATGAAAAAACATCCCCAAGGGGATTTGTCCCACCCGAATTGCCGCTGCCAAAAGAAGCCACGGCATCGCCCGTCCCCCCTGTAGTTGCCGATGCACTGCCCGAGCCGCCTAATCTTTGCAAGATAGACGCAAGGATCTCGTCCTGCGCGGCTTCATTCGGCATCGCGCGAGCATTTTCATTCTGCTCCATAGGTCACCTCATTTTACCTTTCTTGAACTCCTCAATGAGCTCTGCGGCGCGAGATATATCGCCGTCATTTGCAAGCGAGAGCGCGTCACGGATACCCTGAAGCTCTCGAGGACCGAGATTTATGGACTCCGCGGGTATTCCCGCATTTGCGGCAAGCTGACGGATCACGGAAGCAAGCCTTTTGTCGTCGAGGGAGAGAAGCATATTGATCGAATTTTTGTCAAGTGTCATGTCAAATCCTTTCCGCCGCAAAAGCGGCATCAAATTCTGCTAATTTCAGTGTATGTAAAAAAGCTCGCACCGTGACAAAAAGGAGAAAAACTTGCCAATTTCTATTGCAAAAAGCACCCGTACGTGTTATAATAAAATGAATACTGTAATGAGAGGTGTGACCTAATGAAACAAATGATTGAAAAGATCGAAATGTTTTTGGAAAAAGCGTGCTCACCCAAATGGCGCGCGTTACGAAATGTTATTTGTATATTACTGACCCTTTTGAGTGCATTGTCGATCTTTTTGCTTATCTACGTTCCGATCTGTGTTTCTCGCAACTCTGAGCTGGTGATAAATGCCGCAGGTGCATTTGATAATATCAAATCCGAGGATAAGGTCGTAAGATCCTTTGCACTCATGCAGCTTGGAGCTTTCGCGCTCGTAATGGCCTGCGTGTTTGTCAATTTTTTGTTCGTTATAAAACAGCTCCGGAATCTCAAAAAAAATGAAGACGAGGTGTCATACGCAACAAGAAACTCCGTTATCCTCGCCGCAATAACCATTGGAATATATACGATATTTGTCTATCTGTTTTCACCCATAAATAAGATGCTTGGCGGATATTCGGAAAGCCGTGTTGACCACGGACCGATGACGATGGTGGTAGTGATCGCGATCCTTTACGCAATACTTGTCGGAATTCCCGCGTCATACAGGAGAAGATGCAGGATGGAAGACGACCTTCAGCTTCAGAGATACGACGAGGAGCGCCGCAAATTCAGAAGGTACCATTTCCTGTATCAGCTTTTATGTATGATGTTTGTCGTTGTGATCGCAGTCATAGCTGCGATCGCGCTTATGTCCGATATAGTGACCGTGAATTTTGACGAAACCATGACAACGATTCCGGATATGGTCATATCAGGATCGGAAATACTCGGTGGAACCGAGGGGCTCGAGACTGTGGGAGAGAGAACGGTCGCATATTTCGTTCTAGTTTTGTTCTACTTGACTCTCGCCGCGCTTGTGCTGGCGTTCGTTTCCTTTATAAGCCGTTCACAGCATTGCAATAAAATGATGGTGGCATCCATCATCACAAGCTCCGCGTCCTGCGGCTTTGTCGGACTCTTCGGACAGTATTATCAGATAGTCCAGGAGCTTAATGAGGACGTCATCGATAAATTGCTTGAAAGGTATTATCTCAGCTCAGAGGATCTTCTTAAATACGAGGCGGAGAGCGGCTCGCTTTTGTACTGCCTCATACTCATAGGAGTATTATGCGTTCTTTTCATTTGCCGACCCTTCAGCCGCGCGCATGAGATGTATAAAAAGCTCAATAAGTACGAGATAGCCATCGTGGCTCCGTCAGCCGAGCTCAATATCGGCGGTGCGGGAAGACCTGCAAATAAGGGCACAGCTATGCCTAAAACCGATGAAGAGAAGAAGGCTGAAGCGGAATACGTGGGCAACGCGAGCGATTTCGATCCCTGTCCCGCGTTTACCGAGCTTGACGGAAAAATACCATATTTCAGAAGCGAGCTCGAGAGGAAAAGAGAGAGTCTTTACGAGTCTCCCACACTTCCCAATCTCGTGTCGTATATAGTTCAGTACGCAAGGGATTCAAAGCACCACCTTTTCTATACCGAGGAAAGCATAGCAACATTCCTGGCAGGACTCGGAGCTACAAAGCTTACGATATTGCAGGGAATGAGCGGAACGGGAAAGACAAGCCTCCCGAAGATCGTATCCGAAGCTTTGATGTCGGTGTGTGACATAGTAGAGGTTGAGTCCTCATGGAGAGACAAAAACGAGCTTCTCGGATACTATAACGAGTTCAATAAGGTATATACACCCAAGAAATTTACACAGGCACTCTACAAGGCAAGCCTTAACAGTGACACCTTGACCTTCATAGTCCTTGATGAAATGAACCTGAGCCGTATAGAGTATTATTTCTCGGATTTTCTATCACTTATGGAAAACGAGCCTGATAAGCGCGAAATAAAGCTTCTCAATACCCCTCTTGCGAGAATAGAGGACGAATACAAGATACCCTATTCAGCTCTCTGTGACGGACATACTCTGAAGATACCGCAGAACGTGTGGTTCATCGGAACCGCAAACCGCGACGAGAGCACCTACGATATCAGTGACAAGGTATACGACCGCGCGCACACGATGAACTTTGATAAGAGAGCGCAGAAGCCCGCATTTTACGGCGATCCTATCCCTGCAAGATATCTCCCCGCAGGCGAGCTGATCAGACTTTTTGAACAGGCGAAAGCCACCGCGAACGTCAATATCGATCAGTATCCCGTAATACAGAAGGCAGAGTCATTGCTCGCACCTTACAATATCTCGTTTGGAAACCGAATAGCAATGCAGATCGAGGCATTCGTAGGTATCTATGCATCCTGCTTTACCTCGTCAAGCCAGGTGATACACGATGCGATAGATATCATAATGCTCAGTAAGGTCGTCAAGAAGCTCGAGCTCAAGAGCGTTGACGATAAGGAAACGCTCGCCCTCGAGTTTGATAAGATAGGACTCAAGAGATGCTCGGCATTCATAACTGGACTCAGGGAGGATTGACGTGAGCGAAATGCTTTTCTCCAACGAAAACATAGGATCAGTAATCAACACCGAGCCATTCAGATCGGCTGATCTGTACGCGCGTCTTGACGGGTATGTAAAGACCCACCCGAGTATTACCTATTCGGAGTTTGAGGATCACGTTTTGCGTGACGTTTGTCTGTTCAACGTGCCAAACGACGAGTATATGCAGAGGGTGGAGCAAACGCTCGATATGATGATAGCGGCTCTGCCGGCAATAAAAAGAATATTTGCGCGTCCTATCGTGCGACTCAAGGATCACCACGAGATCGTGCCGATAGAGGCGGTAAAGGTGATCGATAAAAGATCTCTCAGTCACGTCGCGTCAAGAAGCGAGCTGTGGGAGGATATTACCGCCGAGGGAATAAAGCCGCGAAAGCTTATGACGCTCGAGCACGCAGAGACGTATGCGATATATGAAAATATCGCGTTCGCGTATGCGGTCGACAGTATGCTTTCGTATATAAAGAAAACGCTTGTAAGACTTAAAGACGTAGCGTACGGATGCAGAGATATACACATAAATCTGCTCGACAGAACCCACCATAGCCTGTATTTTCTCGCGATCGGCAAGCTGTATCTCGAATACGTAAGCACAAGCTCCGAGCAGGAAAACTGGTCGCGGTGCATAGAAAAAATGATGTTTATTGACAGGACGCTCAGGCAAAAGCTGAAGTCTCCCATCTATGTGCACTGCAGACGCAGAAATTATAATATCAAGCTCAAAAAAACAAATATTTTCAGATCGCATAAAGACTATTCGGAGGTCTATAGGCTCCTCAAGGCTTTTGAATCGGATGAAGAAACGGTAACGGACGGATTTCGCGCCGAGCAGTCCTTCGACGAAGGATATACAGCCTTTTGTAAGCTTCTCACAGTCTTTTCGGTCGGGCATTTCAATTATGATTTCCCTGCAGAGAGCAGGATCAATATTTCGGATTTTTCCATAGATTGCAGATCGTCAGATTGGAGCCTCTCGGTAAAAGAGATAAAGGATTCGGGCACAAATGCCTTGACCTTCACGACGCGAAAAGATGAGGAATATACTACCTGTGTGATCTTTTCGGACGAGGATATCTCTTCACCTCACTATAATGAGTTCAAGATGAGACATCAAGCAGACGAATACCTGACCTGCTCGCCGAATATACACGGCAACAGACGCTGTGTGTATCTAAGCATATACGACATCGATTCATTCAGAAGGATCCAGCAGATACTTCTGCGCGGAATGATACGGTCGGATACAGAAAGGAAGAGGTGCGCGTTCTGCTCTGGCGAGCTTGTCGAGGAGCAGGGAGTCCACAGATGCCATTCCTGCGGAGCCGAGATAAAACGCGAGGTATGCCCCGAAACAGGGAAAGTATATTACGTTTCGGATATCATAAAGTCCAGGATGAGCGAGGACGGCAAGAAGAGCATGGAGAGAAAATTCCTCCACGACAGAATAGAGGAAGCACAGCTCCACTTCAGAAATATAACGCATATAACCGCAGACCGCAGACCGATCTGTCCGTATTGCGATAAAGCGCATTCAAACTAAAGGTAAGGATAATGTATGGAAATTCTCGTTTTTTCCGATTCACACGGCAGACGGGCAAAGATTGAGGAAGCCGTGGCAAGACAAATAAAAAAGCCCGACGCCATAATTTTTTTAGGCGACGGACTTCGTGATATTACGGATGCGGAAATAGGGGATATTCCCGTATATGCGGTAAGAGGAAACTGCGATACAATGAGCATGTTTTCAATGGATGCACCCGATGAGCAATGCTTGATCTTGGGCGAAAAAAGAATATTTTTCACTCACGGACACAGATACGGAGTGAAAAGCACCCTCACACCTCTGATAAATGAGGCGGCACATAGAGGTGCAGACATAGTTCTTTACGGACACACTCACGAAGGATATGAAAGGGAGCTTTCATCCGAGAACGAATATGGAATAAAGCTCGAAGGACCGCTTTATATAATGAATCCGGGCAGTATAGGAGCCTACCCGTATTATTTCGGAGTTATAACGATAGATAAATGCGGCAGGATTCTCCTCTCACACGGCTCGTTGAACTAAAAAAGGGAACGAGTGACCTCATTCCCAATTTTAAATTCAGACCTCGACGGGAGCTTCCTCGAATGACTCTGCGTTAGCAACAGCCTCTTCATAAGCGGCGATAACAGCCTCCTCGAGAGTTGCTCTGAACTGAGCGTTGATGGGGTGAACGATGTCGCGATAGGTATCGTCGGGGTTCTTTCTGCTGGGCATAACGATAAAGAACTTGTCGCGCGCGTTGATGACCTTGATGTCGTGAACTGCGAGCTGACCGTCAAACGTGACTGAAACTACCGCCTTCATAGGACCTTCTTCAAAAAGCTTTCTGACCTTGATATCCGTGATCTGCATGATTTTAACCTCCGTTGTTTTTGCAGTATTTAAAAGAAATTTTTTACTGAAACATAAGCGATTGTCGCTTTTCCGCTTTTACATCTTGATTATACAGGGCTTATGTGATGGCTGTAAAAAAGAATTTGGATTTTTTTGTGAAGAGATGGCATTATTTTTCAATCGAAATCTGTCAAAACGGCTGATGATTGTGAATATACATGTAATAACGTCGTAAATTGTAAAAAAGGATCAAAGCGTGAAAGTTACTTTCCTCGTATAGTGAAGAAATATTTTTCACGCACGAATTTTGCGGAGCAAAATTCAACGATTACTATTTGTGCCGCCGTAAGCGGCGGAATGGAGGATAAGACCTTGTCTACACCGAATACGCATTTAGGGGAGACCAAAATAAGAGAAATAATGACCGCATCCGAGAAAAAGGAGATATTCTTTCTCGGCGCGGGAGGAATAATGATGTCCTCACTGGCGCTCCTGACGAAGAGAGCGGGATATATAACACGCGGCTCCGACCGTAGCCGTACCGCGCTTACCGATAAGCTCGAGGCGGCAGGGATAGAAATGTTCTACGGACATAGCGAAGAGAACCTCGGTGAGAATTGCGGAGCGGTAGTATATACCGTCGCTGTCTCGCCCGATAACCCCGAGTATGCAAGGGCGCAGAGAGAGGGAATACCCTGTATCTCTCGCGCCGATTATCTTGGCTACATAATGACCGAGTATAAAAACAGAATCGGAATTGCGGGAATGCACGGAAAGAGCACCTGTACCTCAATGTGTGCGGAGATATTTCTCGACGCGGCAGAGGACGCGTGCATAGCAGATCCCACGATAATCTCGGGCGCGGAATATGCGTCGATGGACGGTGCGTATCACCTCGGTGAGCACGATAACTTCGTCTTTGAAGCCTGCGAGTATATGGATAGCTTCCTTGATTTCAACCCGACCGTCGCGGTGCTGCTCAATGCCGAGATGGAGCACGTCGATTATTTCAAAAGTATAGAGCAGATAAGGGATTCCTTTACCAAATATGCCTCACTCGTCGGAGAGAATGGAACCGTCATATACAATATTGACGACGAGAATACCGTGATTTCCTCATCTCGCGTCAATGCAAATAAGATCAGCTTCGGTCTCTCCGACAAAGCAGAGATCACCGCGAAGAATATAAAGTGCTGTAAATTCCCGATGGAGTTTGATATCTATATCAAGGGCGAGCTTTTCACAAGCGTCTCGATCAGGACAAGAGGAAAGCATAACGTGTATAATGCGCTGGCTGCGTGTGCCGCGGCGTATGTCTGCGGAATAGATGCGACGGAGATCAAGCGCGGACTTGAAAACTTCAAGGGCGCAAAAAGAAGAATGGAGTATAAGGGAATGCTCACGGGAGCCGAGGTGTACGATGATTACGGACACCACCCGACCGAGATAGGAGCAACGCTCGAGGGGGCAAAATCCTCTTGCGACCAAAGAATAGTTTGCGTGTTCCAGCCTCACACGTTCAGCAGAACCGCCGCTCTTGCAGATAAGTTTGCAGATGCGTTCGAATGTGCAGATAAGGTTATCCTGACCGATATCTATGCCGCAAGAGAAACGAACGAGAGCGGAATAACCTCCGCAAAGCTCGCAGAGATGATAGGCGAAAAAGTGACGTACGGAGGCGATATCAACAGCACCGCAGAGATCTTGAAGAATACCGTTCAAGCGGGAGACCTCGTTATAGTAATGGGCGCAGGCGATATATATAAGCTGTTTTCACAAATAGGACTTTAATGAAAACACTCCTCGCACACGCGGGGAGTGTTTTTTGCCGTTTGATCTCGGAAGTCTATCAAGGCAACAAAGGTCACAAAAATATCAAAATTTTTTCGCCAAAGTGTTGACAAATAAAACTCACTGTGATATAATACCTACGTTGCAAAAAATGCACCTCTAGCTCAGCTGGTAGAGCAACTGACTCTTAATCAGTGGGTCCGGGGTTCGAGTCCCCGGAGGTGCACCATAAAACAAAGCCCGTGTCACAGACACGGGCTTTGTTTTATGCGCACCTCCGAGGTTTCGATGAAACCCAACTCTCGCCCATCGGGCGAGAATTAGGTTCGAGTCCCCGGACGGACAGTCTCCACCGCCCACCACAAGCCAATCGGACGGGGTGATATTTTTCGCGCACCTCCGAGGTTTTGATGAAACCCAACTCTCGCCCAACGGGCGAGAATTAGGTTCGAGTCCCCGATTTTTAATTCTATATTGAAAAAAACCAAAATATATGCTATAATATCTCCACGACAACACAACTTTAAATTAAGAAAATAAGGTGAAAATGAAAAACTACTTATTTGATTTTGACGGAACGCTTGTCGATTCAATGCCGACCTACGTGTCCGCAATGTTGCGAATACTTGACGAAAACGGCGTCGCATACGGTGACGATATCGTAAAGATAATCACCCCTCTCGGACTCAAGGGAACCGCAGATTACTATCTAACTCTCGGAGTCAGAATGAGCAAAGAGGAAATGCTCGGAAAAATGCTCGAATATATGACCGAGGCGTATGAGACTACGATCGAGGCAAAGCCCTGCGTTATTGATGCACTTCGTATTCTCTCGGATCGCGGTGACCGCCTGCACGTGTTGACCGCGAGTCCCCATAGCTCGCTTGATCCGTGCCTGAAACGACTCGGGATATTCGATCTCTTCATAAACGTCTGGTCCTGTGAGGACTTCAATACGACAAAAGCCGATCCCGAGATATACAGAATGGCGGCAGACAAAATAGGCGCACCTGTCGAGAAAATCCTTTTTCTCGACGACAATCTCAATGCAGACACCACCGCAAAGAGCGCAGGGATGAAGGTCTGCGGAGTTTTTGACGAATCGTCAAAGGAATATACCGACGAAATGCGCACGGCGTGCGATTTCTATATCGAGAGCTTTTCCGAGTTGCCTCATATTGTTTTCTGATAGATAACAAATTGCAATTTATAGGTGTGTTTGAAAATTACAAACAGTTTTAGATTACTTCACGGCTATAGGTCCAGCGTGACCTAAAATCCGTAGGGGAGGTGCTTGCTCCTCCCGATCTAAAGCATTTGTTTCTTTTTTAGCCATAAGGGTTTTAAAAATGTTCGTCAAGCGGGAGGAGCAAGCCCC
>JBGUSX010000149.1:0-4316 GCA_045132775.1 Eubacteriales bacterium | reverse complement strand
CGTTTTTATTGGTCCTTGTGTAGCAAAGAAAGACGAAGCCGAGTACTATGAAGGACTCGTTGATGCCGTTCTCACCTTTGAAGAGCTTACCAATTGGTTGAAATCCGAGAGAATTGAGCTTGAGAAGGAAGTAGATGATACGCCCGAGAGCCGTGCGCGCTTCTTCCCGACAACAGGCGGTATACTGAAAACAATGGCTCAGAATGCTCCCGGATATACATACATTGCGCTTGACGGTGTTGATAACTGTATTTCCGCACTAAAGGATATCGAGAGCGGTAAGATTCATAAGTGCTTTATTGAAATGTCTGCTTGCGTTGGCAGCTGTATTGGAGGTCCCGTTATGGAAAAATACCATAGCACCTCGCCGATTAAGGATTACGTAACGGTTGCTGATTATGCGGGTGAGCGTGATTTTGAGGTGGATCAGCCTGCTCCTATGGAGCTGAAGAAGCATTTTTCTGTGATCGAGAAAAAGCTACAGGCCCCTTCAGAAAATGATATTATGGCGGTTCTTCGTCAGATGGGCAAATTCAAGCCTTCCGATGAGCTGAATTGCGGCTCTTGCGGATATAATTCCTGCCGTGAGAAAGCAATCGCCATTATTCAAGGCAAGGCTGAGATTTCTATGTGTCTGCCATTCCTTAAGGATAAGGCAGAAAGCTTCTCGGATACCATCGTTAAGAATACTCCCAACGGGCTTATTGTTCTTAACGAGAATCTTGAGGTTCAGCAGATCAACAATGCAGCAAGAAAAATTATGAATATCCGTGCGGCATCCGACGTGCTTGGCGAGCCAGTTGTTCGTATTCTCGATCCTACTGTATTCGTGCAGGTCAGAAACAGTGGAAGAACTGTTCATGATCAGCGTACTTATCTTGCCGAATATAAGAAATATGTGGAACAGACCGTGGTTTATGATTCCGATTCCCGTATGCTGATCGGTATTATGCGTGATATTACTGACGAAGAAGCCGACAGAGAGAAGAAGGCAAGGATCAATAAGCAGACCGTAGAGGTTGCCGATACCGTCGTTGAAAAGCAGATGAGAATCGTTCAGGAGATTGCTTCCTTGCTCGGAGAGACCGCCGCAGAGACCAAGATCGCTTTGACGAAGTTAAAGGAGTCTATCGGCGATGAATGATTTGTGTGCAGATATCGGGTATAAAAGCATCAATCACGTCGGCGAAGAGCTTTGCGGTGACCACGTAGATGTCGTAGAGGAAAACGAAAATTCAACCGTTATCGTGCTCGCGGACGGTCTTGGCTCGGGTGTTAAGGCAAGTATTCTTTCCACGCTGACTTCCAAGATCATCTCCACCATGATGGCGGCAGGACTTCCCGTCGAAGAATGTGTGGCTACCATTGCCGCAACGCTTCCCGTATGTTCGGTGCGCGGCGTGGCATATTCCACGTTTACGATTATTCATCTTTTGAATAACCAAATTGCCGAGATCATTCAGTACGATAATCCACACGTAATCGTAATCAGAGATTACGAACAGTACGATTATCCCAAAACGGAAATGAATATCGGCGGTAAAAAAATTTATAAATCCACCATCAGACTGAAAGAGGATGACGTGTTTATCGCTATGAGCGACGGTTGTCCTCATGCAGGTATGGGCGGTAAGTATAACTTTGGATGGAAACGCGAAGATATTGCGGATTATATGCAGGCTCTCGTTGCCGGCGGTTATACGGCAAAGAATCTCTCCACGATGCTTGTTGACGAATGCGATAAGCTTTATGATCGCAAACCCGGTGACGATACTACCGCTTGCGTTGTGAAAATAAGGAAGAGAGAGCCGATGAATATTTTGTTCGGCCCTCCCTCAAACAGAGACGATGCAAACCGAATGATGTCGCTATTCTTCTCCAAGGAAGGAAAGCACATTATCTGCGGAGGTACGACTTCTTCCATTGCGGCAAAACACCTTGGCAAAAAGGTGGAGGTAAGCCTCAGCTTTGAGCGAAGTGACGTGCCTCCCATCGCCAAGATCGAAGGTGTTGATCTTGTCACCGAAGGTGTTATCACAATGAATAAGGTGATTCAGTATGCCAAGGATTACCTCGGCGAGAACAAGCTTTATGAGCAGTGGAATTTCAAAAAGGACGGCGCATCCCTGATCAGCCGACTTCTGTTTGAAGAGGCAACGGATATTAATTTTTATGTTGGTAGAGCTGTCAACCCCGCTCATCAAAATCCCGACCTCCCTATTAACTTTAACATCAAAATGAACCTTGTTGAGGAGCTTTCAACTTGTCTGCGGAAAATGGGAAAGCGTATCAAGGTAAGCTATTTTTAAGGAATTGTAGATATGAAGAAAAAAGTAACTATTATTGGAGCGGGCTCGGTGGGTGCCACCACCGCATTTGCCCTGCTGGCAAGAAATGAAGCATCAGAGGTGGTGCTGATCGATATCAATACCGAAAAGGCACTGGGTGAAGCGCTGGATATCAAGCAGGCTACTCCCTTTATAGATAACTGCGATATTTATGCAGGAAGCTATCGCGATGCCGTTGATTCCGACGTGGTAGTGATCACCTCGGGCGTTGGAAGAAAGCCCGGACAGACACGTCTGGAGCTGGTGCAGACCAACGTGGAAATTATTCAAAAGATATCCACCGAGATCGTAAAGTATGCGCCAAATGCTATTTACATTCTCGTGGCAAATCCCGTGGATGTACTTACATACGCCTTTCTTAAATATACCGGACTTCCCCAAAATCAGGTTCTGGGAACGGGAACCGTTCTTGACACCATACGCCTGCGCACTCGTCTTGCTGAGATATATAACGTAAATAAACAGCAGGTGCACGCAAACATCCTTGGCGAGCACGGAGACACCTCCTTTGTAGCCTGGTCAACGGCAACCATCGCAGGAATTCCGGTTGACGAATACAACGCTTCCATCGCGACTCCCTACAATATCCCCATCGAGTATAAACGCGAGGACGTTGAGAATTACGTCAGAAAATCGGGCGGCAAGATTATCTCTCGTAAGGGATGCACGGTTTACGGCATCGGTATGTCCACCACGCATATCATAAAGGCTCTGAGCGGAAGTGCTGAAACGGCAATGACCGTATCCTCGTTGCATGACGGAGAATACGGCATCAGCGACGTATGCTTGAGTTCCCTTTCTTTGGTGGATTCCACCGGAGTAAGATCGATCATCACTCAAAAATTGACCGATGATGAGCTGCAAAAGCTTTATGCTTCGGCACAGGCACTCAAGGAAGTGATCAAGAGCGCCGGATTATAAGAGGAAGTTTATGAGAAAATTTGATACCAAAGTACAACATTTGAAATATAGAGTATTGCGCGAAGTTGCGCGTCTTGCGTGGAATGACACTCTGCTTGAGAATATTATGGATATTCCAGCAAGGCTTGCTCCCGGGAAGGAAGCAACAATGCGTTGCTGCGTTTACAAGGAGCGTGCCATACTTGGTGAACGTGTCAAGATTGCCATGGGCGGTGATAAAAACAACCCCAATGTTATTGAGGTCATTGAAATCGCTTGCGACGAGTGTCCCGTTGGCGGATATGAGGTGACCAACGCCTGCCGCGGATGTCTTGCTCATCGCTGCGAGGATGTTTGTAAGTTCGGAGCGATCTCCTTTGATCACAATCACGTTGCACATATAGACAAATCCAAGTGTAAAGAGTGCGGTGCATGTGCAAAGGTTTGCCCCTATACCGCAATCGTCAGACGCAAGCGTCCTTGTCAGAATGCTTGCAAGGTAAAAGCAATCTCTATGAATGAGGAGAAGGCGGCTAAGATCGACAACTCCAAGTGCATACAGTGTGGCGCGTGTGTATACCAGTGTCCCTTCGGTGCGATCATGGATAAGTCCTTTATGGTCAACGCCATCGATATTCTGAAGAAGAGCGAAAGAAATACAAGAGGTGGCAGCTACAAGGTTTATGCCGTTGTGGCTCCCTCAATTTCGAGTCAATTCTCTTATGCTAAGCTCGGTCAGGTCGTAACAGGACTGAAAAAGCTTGGCTTCCATGATGTTATCGAGGCGGCTCTCGGTGCAGATATGGTTGCTATGGCAGAAGCAAAGGAGCTATCCGAAAAGGGACTTCTCACAAGCTCTTGCTGTCCTGCATTCGTGCAGTATATTAAATCGCAGTTCCCGAATCTCGTTGAGCATATTTCTCACAATATGTCGCCTATGGCAGTTCTTGCAAAGTACATCAAAGAAAACACACCGAACGCAAAGGTTATCTTCATCGGTCCATGTACCGCAAAGAAAGCGGAAGCGCAGCTCGAGGAGGTTAAACCTTGGGTTGATACCGTCCTCAC
>JBGUSX010000148.1:0-3222 GCA_045132775.1 Eubacteriales bacterium | reverse complement strand
CATGTAATGCCTTATACCATAAAGGTTTTATGGACGTTCATCAAGCGGGAGGGGCAAGCCCCTCCCCTACGGACGCAAAGCGTACCGTAGATGATATTTATAGCCGTGAAATTCAATTTGAACCGTTCGACAAATCAAAATTTGATATAAAAATGTTTAACACTAACGTATTAAGGAGTTACCTATGCTTTATTCCATTCCAAAAACACGCATGCTGACTGCGGCGCAGAACAGCTTATCGCCTATGTCAAAGCCGAGAAGTATCTTTATTGAATGCATGATATTCCTTCTCGTTATGATGATATGCTCGGTGCCGCAGAGCCTTATCGTAACTGTGCTTATGTTCATTCTCATCTTTACCGACCCTGCATACTACGCCCTTATCTCTCAAGGTGTAAAGGCAGGTGAGCTTGACAGTGAAGCTATCCTTCAGTATTCCGAAAACCTTACGTCCGCTCATATGAGTGAGATCATGCTCGCGACCCTTGTAGGCTCCGGATTTATGATACTTGGCGCGATAATCTATTGCCGCGCTTTTGAAAAACGCAATGCTTTCACTATGGGCTTCGGTAAGCGCGCTCTCATTCCCGAGTACCTTCTCGGTCTTTTGGTGGGTGCCGTGATGATCAGTATTCCCGCTCTCATCTGCCACTTCTCCGGCTGTGTCACGCTTTCCTTCAACAAGGACATCTCACCGCTTTACGTCGTTCTTTTCTTCCTCGCTTTCGTGCTTCAGGGAATGGGCGAGGAGGCGATCTTCCGCGGATATTTCCTCACGACTCTTTGCCGCAGAAACAGTGAGTGGGTCGCCATTATAGTGAGCTCGCTTATGTTTGCTGTTTTCCACCTTCCCAATCAGAGCTTCAGTATTATTGCGTTTATCAATATCACCCTGTTCGGCATTTTTGCCGCAGTATTTATGCTCAAGCGCGGAAGTATCTGGGCGGTCGGCGCGATCCACACGGTCTGGAACTTTATGCAGGGTAACATTTTTGGGTTCAGTGTCAGCGGAAATCCCAAGCTCCCCACCCTCTTCAATGCCGCGGACCAGGGCTTTGGCTCGGTACTGAGCGGCGGTGATTTCGGCCTTGAGGGCGGTCTTGGCGCGACAGTCGTTCTGCTTATAGCTCTCCTTCTTGCCCTTATGATGCCCGCGAAAAAGAGTGAGCTTGAGGTACAGCTGTGATCGCCTACGTCGAGCTTAGAGTTATGATTGGCTACGCCAAGTTATGATGTGCCTTCGGCACAGTTTGATATAGCAAGGCATCAGATCTCTGTAAAAACATATCCCCTCGGCTTTTGCCAAGGGGATCTTTTCAATGGTATTTAATTACTTCGCAGAACCGTTCTGGAGAGAGTTCTCGTAGGACTCTACCATCTTCTTAACCATCTGACCACCGATGCTGCCTGCCTGACGGGATGTGAGGTCACCGTTGTAACCCTGGTTAAGATTTACTCCTACTTCGCTTGCTGCCTGCATCTTGAACTGCTCAAGTGCCTTCTTAGCATTCTTGTTTGCCATAATTTTCTCCTTGATGTCCGTTTCGATACGCGAAACGGTCATATTCTTTTTATATCTATATTGAATCGAGTGCGCCGCAAGCTATTCGGTCGTGCTCTGTCGCCTGCGGCGCGGAATTTGCATTATCCCGAAACCTCTGTCAAGCGCTTTGCAAGATCAACTCGCTTTGCATCTCTGCTATTATTCTGCTCAATCGCTCTTTTTATATGAATGGAAAAAACAGGTTTTTCTCACCTTTGCAAAACGTGAGGGGGCAGAATTTTCTGCCCCCTTGATTTATGCCAGCGCGAGAGGGTTGATCCGTTTGCGCCTTCTGCGGCGCGAGGACACTCTCGCACTCAATGCCTCTATTATGCTTTTCATATCCGTCACCGCCCAAAATTACGGAAAAGAAGAATTTTTGATGGAAAACTAATTAAATATAAATAAATGAATGAAAACTCAATGGATCGACCGACTCTTCGGTCACTGATATTTTTTGCGCGGTGGGAAAAAGTATGCGCGACTTCTGTAGGTAATTTTTGGATGAATTAACACCTTTATGCAGATATTTTGCTCTTCGGAGATTATCTGGAAATCCGTTCCTGTATTTACAGATTTTGTGGATTGAACCCTACCGCCTTTTATGTTAAAATGGGATAGAAAACCAAAGGAAAGGAGAAAAATTGTGAAAAAGACAACTAACAAAAGGGTTTTTAAATTGCTTGCCGCAACTTTAGCTTTAAGTGTTTTTATCGGATGTGCGGCGGCTCTGAACGTCGGCGCTACGGAGGTCGTGGACGACGGTGCGGAGGATGTGAGTGCACACACTCTTTCCCGCTCTCTTCCCGATGGCGCGCAGAGGACAGGTGTGAACGTGAACGGACGGAGGGTGCTTGAGGGCAGAGTTTTCGTTCTTGACGGCATTACATACGTTCCTATGTTTAAATTCGCTGACTGGCTCGGTGTTTTCAAGTACTCGACCTCGTCAAGCGGCTCTGTGACGAGCGGACGCATTGACGGAGAAAATCTTTCTATCAGTGCAAGTGAAAACAATCTTTACATTTATGCAAACGGCCGCTACTTCTACACCGTTGGCAAGGTTATGGAGATCTGGGGCGAGCTCTACGTGCCGATCACGCCTCTTGTCAAGGCGCTTAATTCCCATTTGAGCTACAGTAACGGTTCCTATTCCGTACGCTCGGGCGACACACGCAGGCTCAAGAGTGCCGAGCAGGTGTATGACGACGGGGCGGTCTATTGGCTCTCGCGCATCATCTCTGCCGAGGCTCGCGGTGAGAGTCTGCGCGGCAAGATGGCTGTCGGCAACGTGGTGCTCAACCGAGTGAGGTCAAAGCAATTCCCGAACACTATCTACGGCGTTATTTTTGACAAGAAATACGGGGTTCAATTTGCTCCGACCGCGAACGGCACTATCTACAACACCCCGACCGCAGAGAGTATCATTGCGGCGAAGATGTGTCTTGAGGGCTACTCGATAAGCAACAGTGCGCTCTATTTCTTCAACCCGAGGTACACTTCGGGCACGTGGGTCAAGCAGAACAGAGATTATCTGTTTACCTTGGAAAATCACGTTTTTTACAACTGAATATTGAATCCAAAAAGCCTTTTCCAAAGCGGAAAAGGCTTTTTGGACTTGAGTTCAAATTTTGATTTGGCGGTGTGTTACACCAACGTAGGGGGGGGGGGGGGGGGGGGGG
>JBGUSX010000147.1:0-2845 GCA_045132775.1 Eubacteriales bacterium | reverse complement strand
TGACGTTTGCGGGCTTCTTGTGCTATAATATTCATGGGAAGTTCCTTTCTGATACGGTAATGTTTGTTGTGGTGACTACATTATACCATATCTTTAATGAACTTCCTATTCTTTTTGGTTCATATCATTTTAACACATACAATTTTGAAATTTTTTTATTATTTTACAACAATGTTAACTATCTTATTCGGAACAACGATCTCCTTGACCACCGTCTTGCCCGAGATGGCCTCTGCGACCTTCTCGTCAGCCTTTGCAAGCGCAAGAACTGCATCCTTGTCCGTGTCCTTCGCTACGTTGATCTTTCCTCTGAGCTTTCCGTTGATCTGAACCACCATCTCGACCGTGTCGTCCGCGGTCTTTGCCTCGTCGTATACGGGCCAGGACTCGTACGCGATAGTGTTGTCATGTCCGAGGATCTCCCAGATCTCCTCACAAATATGAGGACAGATGGGCGAGAGGAGCTTGATAAGTCCCTCTGAATACTCTCTTGAGCACTTGCCCTCCTTGTAGACCGCGTTTACGAAGATCATCATCTGCGAGATCGCAGTGTTGAACGCGAGCTTTTCAAAGTCCTCGGTGACCTTCTTGACGGTCTTGTGGTAGAGCTTTTCAAGTGTGGGGGTCTCACCGTCAACTACGTTCTCTGCCTCGGTAAAGAATGCCCAGACGCGATTGAGGAAACGGCGCGCACCGTCAACACCCGCATCACTCCAGGGCTTTGACACCTCAAGAGGACCCATGAACATCTCGTAAAGGCGGATCGTGTCTGCACCGTAATCGCGAACGACGTCGGAGGGATTAACAACGAACTCGGGGAATCTCTTACCCATCTTGATTCCGTTCGCACCGAGTATCATTCCCTGATGCACGAGCTTCTTGAAGGGCTCCTTTGTGGGCGCGATACCCTTGTCGTAGAGGTATCTGTTCCAGATACGCGAGTACATGAGGTGACCTACCGCGTGCTCGGGACCGCCGATGTAGAGGTCAACGGGCATCCAGTGCTCAAGGAGCTTCTTGTTTGCAAGCTCGTCCTTGTTGTCGGGATCAATATAACGGAGGAAGTACCACGAAGAGCCTGCGGAGCCGGGCATCGTTGAGGTCTCTCTCTTGCCCTTGACACCGTTCTTGTCGTAGTTTTTCCACTCTTCAGCATTCTCAAGAGGTGCCTTTCCGTTGACACCCTTGTAGTTTTCAAGCTCGGGAAGAACGAGCGGAAGCTCCGAGTCGTCAAGCACGTGAATACTTCCATCCTCGCAGTGAACGACCGGCACGGGCTCGCCCCAATATCTCTGACGGGCAAATATCCACTCTCTGAAGTGGTAGTTTACCGTTCTCTTTGCAACACCCTGAGCCTCGAGCTTCGCGGTGATAGCCTCCTTAGCCTCCTCAACGGTAAGACCCGTGAACTCCTCGGAATTTACAAGTCTGTATCCCTTTCCAAGATAGTCCTGCTTTTCAAACGCGTGCTCGGATACGTCAACGTGACCTAAGCTCTCGTCGCCGTCGATTACCTGGATCATATCGATATTGTGCGCGATCGCGTACTCAAAGTCACGCTGATCGTGAGACGGAACCGCCATAACTGCACCCGTTCCGTAGCTTGCAAGCACGAAGTCACCGATGAACATTCTTACTTCCTTGCCGTTCACGGGGTTAATGCAGGTAACACCCTTTAATTCACAGCCCGACTTTGTCTTGTTGAGCTCGGTGCGGTCCATGTCGTTCTTCTTGAGCGTCTCGTCGATGTAAGCCCGGACCTCTTCCTTGTTCTCAATTCTCGGCATAAGCTGCTTTACGATCTCTCCGTCGGGAGCGAGCACCATAAAGGTGATACCGTAAATGGTCTCAATACAAGTGGTGAATATCGAGAACTCACCGCCGCCAACGATCTGGAATTTCACCTCAACACCCGTAGACTTGCCTATCCAGTTCTTCTGCATAAGCTTTGTGGATTCGGGCCAATCGATCTCGTCAAGACCCTCAAGCAGAGCCTCTGCAAAGGCAGGCTGATTGATGACCCACTGCTTCATATTCTTTCTGACTACGGGGAATCCGCCTCTCTCGCTCTTGCCGTCGATGACCTCGTCGTTCGAGAGAACGGTACCGAGCTCCTCGCACCAGTTGACAGGCATATCGATGTACTGCGCGTAGCCGTCAAGGTAGAGCTGCTTGAATATCCACTGCGTCCACTTATAGAAATCGGGATCGCTTGTTGCTATCATCTTGCTCCAGTCGTAGTCAAATCCGAGCTCGCGGAGCTGACCCGAGAAGGTCTCAATATTCTTCTGCGTAAAGCCGTTGGGGTGATTTCCCGTGCTGACCGCATACTGCTCCGCAGGGAGACCGAAGGAGTCGTAGCCCATAGGATGCAGAACGTTGTAGCCCTGCATTCTCTTCATTCTGGAGACGATATCGGTAGCGGTGTAGCCCTCGGGGTGACCCGCGTGGAGACCCACACCCGACGGATAGGGGAACATGTCAAGCGCGTAGAACTTGGGCTTTGAAAAATCCCAGACGTCTGTCTTGAAGGTCTCGTTCTTCGCCCAGTATTCCTGCCACTTTTTTTCAACTGAAAGATGCTCGTATTTCATTATATTTCCTTTCTGCCCAAATGGGCAAACAAATATTTACAAATGTTTTGTGTGATAGATTCTATTTGGTGAATTGCAATTTATAGGTGTGTTTGAAAATTACAAACAGGTTTAGATTACTTCACGGCTATAGGTCCAGCGTGACCTAAAATCCGTAGGGGAGGTGCTTGCTCCTCCCGATCTAAAGCATTTGTTTCTTTTTTAGCCATAAGGGTTTTAAAAATGTTCGTCAAGCGGGAGGAGCAAGCCCC
>JBGUSX010000146.1:0-8126 GCA_045132775.1 Eubacteriales bacterium | reverse complement strand
TTTTTTAAACCAACCGAACATTCCTTCTTTTTCGTTATACAAAAAACGGCTTCGGAGCATAAATAATCTCCTTAGCCGTTTTAATTTATCCTTCAAGCTCACGGCGCATGAATGCCATGATCTTCTTTTCCTCGCGCGAGACCTTTACCTGCGAGAGTCCGAGTCTTTGCGCGACCTCCTGCTGTGTCATGTCTCTGTAATAGCGCAATAGGACGATCTTTCTCCACTCGATCGGCATTTTATTTATCGCCTGGCCGAGAGAGAGGCGATCGGTCAGATTTTCAAGCTCCTCTGCTGACTCTCTGTCGGGAATCATTGAATCGAGCGTTTTCGAGTCCTCGCCGTACACGTTGTCCGACAGTGACGACACGGGCGAGACTGCATCGAGCGCGACTGCCGCCTCCTCCACGCTCACTCCCGCAAACTGTGCAAGCTCTGCTATTCCTGCGTCTCTCCCCTCCTCCGTCATTATTCGATTCTTTTCGCGCATTATCGTTATTCCCGTGCGCTTATATCCACGGCTGACGCGTATCAGTCCGTCGTCACGCAAATGTCTGCGTATCTCGCCGACGATAAGGGGTACGGCATAGGTCGAAAACGCAGTTCCGCGCTCAAGCTGGAAGCTGTTTATTGCCTTGAGCATGCCTATCATTCCTATCTGCATGAGGTCCTCAAGCTCGGTACCTCTGTCGCGGAATTTCAGCGCGATGCTCTTGACAAGTGCGGTGTTCTCTATTATCAGCGTTTCCGCGGCACTCTCGTCCCCGCTTTGCGCTTTGATTATCAGCTCTCTGTTTCTCTGTATCCTCTCGTCCTTCAGCTCTCCGCGGTCTGTTTTTTCATTTGTATTTTCGGTGTTCATACTTATCCCCTTGCGCGTTTTTTCGGATCTCTCCGATTATGTATCTCTTCTGCCGAACACCTTGTACATTACTATTTTCGTTCCCGAACCGAGCTTTGACGAGACTAAAAGCTTGTCCGTAAAGCTCTCCATGACCGTAAAGCCCATTCCGCTCCTCTCGCTTGCCGCATCTGTGGTGAAGAGCGGCTGACGTGCCTCTTTTACGTCCTCGATTCCGCAGCCTTTGTCGCGTATCTCTATCTTTGCGACTCTGCCCTCGAGCAGTGAGACGGTGATGTATATGAGTCCTTCGCTATGCCTGTACGCGTGGACTATGCAGTTTGTCACCGCCTCACTGACCGCGCATTTTACGTCCGCAAGCTCGACCGCCGATGGATCGAGCTGTGCGCAGAACGCTGACACCGCCGCTCTTGCCATTCCCTCGTTTGCCGAGAGCGCGGGGAGCTTTAATTGCATTTTATTTATGACCTTTCCCGAAAATTTTGTTTTTCTCATTTTATTTTGTTTCTCCCTTCCCTTTGCCGTCGTTTTTTGCGACCGATGCCTGCGCTCCGCTCTGACGGTGGCAGGCACTCCTTCTCTTTATCGCGCGCTCCATTTTTTGAGCCGACGCGCTCTGCGTGGGAACGCTTCTTCTGACTGTGATTATCCTTTCCATTCCCGCAAGGCTCATTATTCTCTCTGTCGCGGGGCTTGGGTCGAGCACGCAGGTCTCACCGCCTATTGCCTGCATTGCGGTATATCTGCCCATTATGAGTCCGAGTCCCGAGCTGTCCATAAAATCTACCGCCGACATATCGATCACAAGTATCTTCGGTCTCCTTGTGCGTATCATATCGTCGATATTGACTCTCACCGCCGCCGCGCTGTGATGATCTATCTCTCCTCGGAGCTTTATCTTAAGCTCTTGCCCGTCAAAGTCACTGTCAAATCCGGGCTTTCTGTCTCTTTTTGCACACATTTTGTTTTCCTTTCGATCTGTTTGGGTTCTTTTAGTTGATTGTAGCACATACACCGCGCGAATGTTGTCAAAGCGCGCTGTCGAAAAAAATATAATGATAAAATTCAATATATCGGTGACTTGGAGCCATCCCGCGACCCCGGTCCGAGCAACGCGGTGCGTTGCGGTGATATTTTCGCTCTGCGAAAGTGATATTGCGCGTGGCGCAGTGATATTCGCGCGGAGCGCGAGTGATATGCCGCAGGCGGCGTTGGAATTACGGTGTAGGTTTAATTTTACAAATTGAAGTTTATCGGTGGCTTGGAGCCGTCCCGCGACCCCCACCCCTCCCCCGACATCCGCGTGCGGATGTCTCCCCCTCGCGTCCCCGAGGGGGAGAATTTGGGGTAGAGCCCATTAGAAACAGTAAAGTAAATTGCAATTTATAGGTGAGTTACACGGTTTCAAATTGTTGTTTGTTTACGCTTTGCGTGAGCCTTCTCCCTGGGGTAGCGAAGCAAGCACAGACTTCGATAGTGTCGCGGTAGTGAATGACAGTCCTGTGGACTGTCAGAGCCGCGATGTGCCCGAGCCGCAGCGAGACAGGTGGCGGCTTGCCGACGGATGAGGGGTGAATTTTCCTTGTGCCATAACCCCTCATCACCCGCTAAAGCGGGAGCTTCTCCCCGGGGAGAAGCCTCTCGCAAAGCGAACCCGTAAGGGAAATTTATAGCCGTGAAGTTCAATTTAAACTGTTCGCTAAATCAAAATTTGAAGGTATTATAAATTGCAATTTATCGGTGTGTTTGAAAATTGCAAACGGTTTTAAGTAACCTCACGGCTATAAACCAAATGTAACCCTAAAACCGTAGGGGACGGCGTATTTGCTTGCAAATTGTTCGACGTCCCGCTAACAAACAATTATAAAGCCCTTACGGCTAAAGAAGAAACAAACGCTTTAGATCGGGAGGAGCCGTGGGGTTCCCCGAAGTGAGCCTGCGAGCTTTGGGGGTTCCGAGCTTGCACCTCACCTACTGTATGTGAGTGACGTGCGTTTGGTAGCCGTGGCGGTAATTTAAATCGTTTGCTCAATAGCAACTCACCGATAAATCAAAATTTGAAGCATTTATCCCCAAAAACACCAAACCGTCCCAAAACTTCCCAAAATCCCTTGACAATTCATCCGTAATATGATAAAATCTATATTTGTTATTAAATAATCACCGTCACACAAGCCATGTGTGACATAGGAGGTAAAAATGAAAAACACAGAAAAGACAATGGACAAAATCGTAGCTCTCTGTAAGGGCAGAGGCTTCATCTTCGCAGGAAGCGAGATTTACGGCGGACTTGCAAACACCTGGGACTACGGACCTCTCGGAGTTGAGCTCAAGAACAACGTAAAGAAGGCTTGGTGGAAAAAATTTGTTCAGGAAAACAAATATAACGTCGGACTCGACGCGGCGATCCTTATGAACCCTCAGACCTGGGTTGCATCGGGACACCTCGCAGGATTTTCCGATCCCCTTATGGACTGTAAGGAGTGCAAGGAAAGATTCAGAGCCGACAAGATCATCGAGGACTGGTGCCAGGAAACATCGTTCGCACTTCCCAAGCCCATCGACGCGTTTACACACGCAGAGATGAAGGAGTTTGTAGAGGAGCATAATATTCCTTGTCCCTCCTGCGGCAAGCACAACTTCACCGACATCCGTCAGTTCAACCTCATGTTCAAGACCTTCCAGGGCGTGACCGAGGACGCAAAGAATACCGTTTATCTCCGTCCCGAGACCGCGCAGGGAATATTCACAAACTTTGTAAACGTACAGAGAACTACGAGAAAGAAGATGCCCTTCGGTATCGCGCAGATTGGAAAATCCTTCCGTAACGAGATCACCCCCGGTAACTTCATCTTCCGTGTCCGCGAGTTTGAGCAGATGGAGCTCGAGTTCTTCTGCAAGCCCGGCACCGACCTTGAGTGGTTCTCATATTGGAGAGAGTTCTGCCACAATTGGCTCCTTTCCATCGGTCTTAAGGATGAAAACATCCGTCTCCGCGACCACGACCCCGAGGAGCTCTGCTTCTATTCCAAGGCAACGACAGACTTCGAGTTCCTCTTCCCGTTCGGATGGGGCGAGCTCTGGGGGGTTGCTGACAGAACAGACTACGACCTCACACAGCACCAGAATACCTCTGGCAAGGATCTCTCCTATTTCGATCCCGAGACCAACGAAAGATATATCCCCTACGTCGTCGAGCCCTCTCTCGGCGTAGAGAGAACGGTACTTTCCGTCCTCTGCGACGCGTATGACGAGGAAGTCATCGACGAGGCGAAGAACGACGTTAGAACGGTTATGAGATTCCACCCCGCGCTCGCTCCTATGAAGGCGGCAGTCCTTCCTCTCTCGAAGAAGCTCTCCGAAAAGGCGACCGAGGTATACGAGGAGCTTTCTAAATACTTCAGCGTTGATTATGACGAGGCAGGCTCGATAGGTAAGAGATATCGCCGTCAGGACGAGATCGGAACACCTCTGTGTATCACTATTGACTTTGATACCGTCGGCGACGCAGAGAAGTCAGGCGACAATTGCGTAACCGTCCGCGACAGAGATACTATGGAGCAGGTAAGAATTCCGATTTCTGAGCTCCGCGCATACGTAGAAAAGAAGATCGAGTTTTGATCAAACTTAAAAAACAGAATAATTATGGAAGATTTCGTACTCTTCGGCACGTTGTTCAACGTGCTTGCAGTGATCGTCGGATCTCTCTTTGGACTTCTGATAATGAAGATAATGCCAAAGGGAAAGAGCGGCGAGCTTGGCGAAAGAGTCTCCGATACCGTCTTTAAGGGGCTGGGACTCTGCGTCATACTCATAGGCATCGGCGGCGCGATAGAGGGAACGGTCAATTCAAGGATAGTCTCGGCGCTCACGGGTGTGGGTGTCGAGATTTCCAAATTGCCGACCGAAAGAACGCTAGTCATAATAATTTCAATGGCACTAGGCGCGCTCTTGGGCGGACTTGTCGACCTTGACCGCAGAATAAATACGCTCGGCGAAAAGCTTGAGAAAATGACAAAAGGAAAAGGCGGACAGGTAGCGCAAGGCTTTGTTTCCGCATCACTTTTATTCTGCGTGGGATCAATGGCGGTGGTCGGCTCGATGAACAGCGGAATTTCGCACGACCATAGCGTGCTTATCACCAAGAGCATCATAGATATGATCTCCGCGGCGATCTTCGCGTCAACGATGGGAATAGGAGTAATGTTCTCGGCGGTATTCGTGCTCGTATATCAGGGCGCGATAACCTTGATCTCGGCTCTGGCAGGACCGTTTCTCTCGGCAGATGTCATCACGTGTATGAGCACCACGGGCTCGCTTCTCATCATCGGACTCGGGCTCAATATGATCGGCGCGACCAAGATAAAGGTAATGAACTACCTCCCCGCGATCATCCTCCCCGCCGCGATCATCCCGCTTTGGGACCTCGTCGCATCTCTCATTGCATAATAACCCCACCTTCAAATTTTGATTTGGCGAATAGCCTTCTCCAGCGGAGAAGGGGGACGGCATGTTATAATATCAAGTGCAACAGTATAAAAAGTATAGACAATATTCTCACCAAGGTGTAAAATGTAGTTACCACACCAACATTTTTAACGGAGGTAAGAATATTGTCCTACACACATTTTACACTATCAGAACGATTTTGTCTACAGGAATTTTTAAATCAAGGAAAAAGTTTTCGAGAAATTGCAAGATTACTGGGTAGAAGTCCATCTACAATCAGCCGAGAAATCAAAAGAAATTGGAGCAAAAAGAGGAATAGGTATAATCCTTGGAGAGCAACAACTCTATATATTATCCGCCGAAGAAATTGTGTTCGCAAACCCGCTATACAAAAAGAGACTGAGCTTTATCGGTTAATAAAAGAGTGTTTGGAAAAGTATTGGTCTCCAGAACTGACAGCTCATTATTGCAAGAAAAAAGGACATTCTGTTTCTTTTTCAACTATTTATACTGCTGTTAAATCAGGGCTTTTCTCCGATATTAAGCCAAATACTCACTTTCGTAGAAAAGGAAAGAAAAAGCACGCAAAACACGGAAATCATGCGACTATTCATCCCGAGCACACAATCCATGACCGCCCTTCAATAGTTAATGAGCGGCTAAGATTAGGTGATTGGGAGGGTGATACGGTTTGCGGAGCTAAAAATAAAAGTTGTCTTGTAACGCAGGTTGATAGAAAAAGTAGGCTTCTAACTGCTGCCATATCTCCTAATCACACCATGGAAGAGGTTAGAAAGGCAACAAAACGAGCTTTTGAATTGCTTGAAATTTCGATGCCGGTACACACTATTACCTTAGACAACGGCTCGGAATTTGCTGATTTCAGAGGAATTGAGAAAGATCTCAATACAACTATCTATTTTGCGGATCCACATTCTCCTTGGCAACGTGGATTAAATGAGAATACCAACGACATACTTAGATTTTTCTTCCCGAAAGGAACAGATTTTTCTTTGGTATCTGAAGATGAGCTATTAAAGGTAGTTCACCTCATTAACTCTCGTCCTCGTAAATGTCTTGACTATCTTTCTCCTATTGATTTCGTTTCTAAAAAGTGTTGCACTTGACTTGACAACTTGCCGACCGCGTAAGCGGTGGTTGAGGAGGTCGCCAGTAGGATGCGCGCCACGGGTGTTTTGTGGATTTTGTCTTGTGGCACAAGGTTTCTTTTGCAACGAAACAAGATAATCAGAGGACGTGAACCCCCTTGAAAAAGCGACCTCCTCATCCACCGCTGGCGCGGTCCCCCGTAAAGCGCGTTTTGCTTGCAAAAGGTGCTACGAGGGCTCGCCCGAGTTGTTCTCCGCTGGGGAAGGCTTAACAGACCGTTAAATTGCAATTTAACAAAAAACGGAGGTCAAAAATGGCTTCAAAGATTTACAATGTTCTTGAATACGGCGCAAAAAACGACGGTGTGACCTTGAATACTAAGGCAGTGCAGGCGGCGATAGACGACTGCGCGGCAAATGGGGGCGGCACCGTCCTTTTTGCCGAGGGAGACTACGTCCTCTCCACCGTTTTTCTCAAAAGTAACGTCCACGTCCTTGTTGACAAGACCGCGCGTGTACTCGGCGCACTTGAATTTGACGACTACCGCTTCCACGAGGCGATCGACTACCCCGCATACCAGGATCAGTCGCATACCTACTTTGACTGCTCAATGTTTGTCGGCAAAAATTGCGAAAACATTTCAATTACGGGCGAGGGAAGCATAGATATGCGAAGCGTCTGGGACGAGGAAAACAAACGTGATATCGTCCACAGAGGAGCGAAATGCATCGCACTCAAGGAGTGTAACAATATTGAGATCAGCGGACTTGAAATAAAGAACGCAACCGACCTCGCCGTCTACTTTGCGGGATGTGAAAACGTAGATATCCAAGGGCTTAAATTGCAGGTCTATATCGACGGGATCTCCCCCGATAACTCGAAAAACGTCAAGATAAGCGACTGCGATATCGATTGCGGCGACGACGGGATCGTGTTCAAATCCTCGTATACGCTCAACCGCATCGACGTGTGCAGAAATATATCGGTCAGAAATTTCCGTGTCAAGAGCCGTTGCTCCGCGGTAAAATTCGGCACCGAAACAAACGGCGGATTTTACAATATAAACGTCGAAAATATTGATGTCAGAGAAACACGCATCACGGGAATCGCGATCGAAAGCGTTGACGGTGCGGTAATTGACGGTCTGACACTGAAAAACATCAGAATGCGCAACGTAGGCGCGCCGATATTTATTCACCTAGGGCAGAGAATGAGGGGTCCCGAAGGACTCCGTGTCGGACGAATCCGCAACGTGACTCTTGAAAATATCACCGCGGAAGGACCGTACGAGCCTTATGAGGCGATCGCGTGGAATTATGCGAGCTTCAAAGCAAACGATAACCTCCAATACCCCTGGAGCATGGACTCCGAGCCCGCCGAGGAGCAATTCACGTCAAATATCTGCGGACTCAAGGGTATTCCGCTTGAAAATATCACACTGCGAAACGTCAGCCTCACGCTCGAGGGCGGAATAGAGAAATTCGAGCCAACCGTCCCCGACAAAGCCCCCGAATACCCCGAGGTATTCGTCTACGGCAGAGAATTGCCGGCAAAAGGAATCTATTTCCGACATATAAACGGACTCACCCTCGAAAACGTGAAAATATCGACCTATAACCCCGACACTCGCGAGGACTTCGTCTTCGACGACGTGAATAATCTGATAATAAAATAATCTTCAAATTTTGATTTGTCGGTGGGTTAC
>JBGUSX010000145.1:0-7733 GCA_045132775.1 Eubacteriales bacterium | reverse complement strand
AAGCTCACAGCTTGACTGTCGCGCCGCAATTGGAAGCCTCTCCACTCCGCCTACGGCTCCGTTCCGATGCTTCCAATTGCATATTTGACCATATCTTTATTATTTTTTACCTTTTTGGGTCATATCTCTTTACAACACAGACCTTTGTGTTATAAATTTTTATTTTATACTTGTATTATATCATTTGATATGGTATAATTATAGTCAATAACGTACGAAAAACTGTAAATTTGTACAGAACGGTGGATTTTTATGTTGTTATTGCATCAGGATGCAGAGCTTATGAAGCTCATGCAGGACTTTTATGTCCTGACGGGAATATGCATAGCATTATTTGACGCAAACGGAGCAGAGCTCATCTCATACCCCAAGGGAGAGGATACCTTCTGCCACTGTATGCGAAAGAATCCGGATTTCCGCGCCAAATGCCGCGAGAGTGACGAAAATGCCTTTGAAAAGTGCAGACAAACGCAAAAGCTGTGCATTTTCAAGTGCCACGCGGGACTTATCGAGGCGAGCGTTCCCATGATAGAGGACGGCAGAATAATCGGATATATGATGCTCGGGCGCATCACCGATAAGAAAAACAAGGTCGAGCTTGTCGGAGCGGTGCTTTCAAGGTGTCGCGAATACTCTCACGGAGCAGAGATAGAGGAAAAGATCAAAAAGATCAAGTACCGAAACGAAAAGCAGATACAGGCGGCGGCAAAGATACTCGAGGCGTGCTGTGAATACGTAAAGCTGCGCAGAATGGTTCAGCCCTCGGGAAAAATGCTCATCGACACGCTCGAGAGCTATATAGAGGCGCATATCGGCGAGGAGATAACCATCGAGGAGATATGCTCCGAGCTCGAAATAAGCCGTACAAAGCTTTATGAAGCGGTGCGGCCGTATCTTAAAGGCGGCATCGCGGCGTTTATAAAACACAAAAAGCTCGAGCACGCAAAACAGCTCGTCAGAACGACCGATATGACCATCCCCGAGATAGCAAGCGCGGCGGGCTTTTCGGATTATAACTACTTTCTGCGCGTATTCAAGCAGAAATACGGTATATCAACAAAGCAAATGAGAAAAGAAGCGCAAATATAATTTTTGACAGAGAGAAAGGAAAGAAAAAATGAGAATAGCACTTATTGCACACGACAAAAAGAAAAATGAGATAATCGAGATAGCAAAGCAATACAAGGACGTCCTCGCGGGACACGAGCTGTATGCCACGGGAACGACGGGAACGCTTATAATGGGTGAGACACAGCTCCCGATCCACAGAATGAAGAGCGGACCTATGGGCGGCGACCAGCAGATAGGAGCAATGCTCGCGGACGGAAAGCTTGACCTTATCATCTTTTTGCGCGACCCGCTCACCGCACAGCCCCACGAGCCCGACGTGTCTGCGCTCCTCCGCCTCTGCGACGTGCAGAAGCTACCCCTTGCGACCAATGCAAGCAGCGCAAAAATAATGCTCGAATGCATGAAGAACGGAATATTCTTCAAATAACACCCGAGCAAAATTCGTTTTTATGAGTGCACGGAGCGCAAAACCCGTGCACTTATTTTATAAGCAAAAGCAAGCACTCAACAAGGAATGCGACGACGCAGGAGACGACCGCAACGAAGGTCAGTCCGCGACCCTTGTAGGCAAAGAATCCGCCTGCCAAAAGACCTGCCACACCCGAGATGATATTTCCCGTGGCGTAAAGAGCGGCGGGGAGAGTCATCGCGGAGAGAACGGCATAGGGAATATAGTGCAGGAAGGATTTTACGTACTTGTTCGTCACCTTTTTCTGCATCAGGGCAAAGGGGATCGCGCGGATAAGATAGGTCGAGCCCGCAAGAATCAAAAGGTAGATCCAAAAATCATTCATCCTCCGCCACCTCCTTTTCCTCGTCTTTCACAGGGAAGAGAAAAGCACCGAGAAGAGCCGCCAGGATCGCGCAGATGCTGATCGAGATTCCCGAGGGGATGTCGCGCAAAAGCGGAGCGTAGTAGAACGCGCAGTGTATAGCCGCCGCAATGATAACGACGAGGAGCACAGGGCGCGAAGCCTTTGCGGGAGGCAGGATGATAGCCAAAAACATTCCGTATATCGCAATGCAAAGAGATCCCATAACAAAGGGAGGCAGGACGTTGCCGACAAGAGCGCCTGCAAGGGTTCCAAGGGTCCAACCGAACCAGGGAGCTACCGACAGACCGCAGAAAAAGCGCACGCTGACGGTCTTTTCAGCCGATGCCACGGCAAAGATCTCGTCGGTCAAAAAGAAACCGAGTATCCATCGCCATACGCCGCGGAATTTTGACGACGTCTTTTGAGAGAGTGACATAGCCATAAAGGAATAGCGCAGGTTTATGGTAAGCTGAGATACGAGCATCGCGGCATATTGACCCGGCAGAGCCATGGTTCCGATAGCCGAGAGCTGACCTGCCGACGTGAGTGTCGCCATAGATATTATCACGGCCTGCCACCAGGAAAGACCCGAGGCAATAGCCATAATTCCGAATGTAAAGGAGACCGAGAGATATCCGAGTCCTATCGGGATACCAGCACGGAGTCCGCGAGTAAAAGCTTTCATTTTTGATTCCGTCCGTGTGTGAGTGATTCGACCCGATAATTATATCACGGCGAGAGGCAAAATTCAATAGGAAACAGAAAAAAGGCTTGTTGATACAAGCCTTTTTTGAGACAAAAAGAAATCAGAATTCCTCAACCGTGTCTCTGCCCTCAATATAAGCCATCATATTGTTGACGAGCAGGTTCCAGGATTGGAAGCCGGGGCCGTTGAGTCCCTCACCCGTGTCGCAGTGATAATATTCGTGCATCTGACCGCACTCCTCGATATCTCTGCCGTAAACTGTTATAATAGCCTCGGCAAGCTTTCTCGCCTCCTCTGTGTAGCCGTAATTTACAAGACCGCGGAAGCAGAGGTAATTTGCGACTCCCCACATAGGACCGAGCCAGCAGGACGGGTTGCCCGAGGGCCAGTTTGCAAACATTTTTTCAAGCTTTGAAAGGGAACGGATACCGTATTCGCCCAAGAAGGTGTTGGGATCGAGCATGTTCTCCTCAATGACTCTGCGAGCGCGCTCGGGAGTTGCGATTCCTGCCCAAAGAGCCATAAAGCCCGACCAGGAGTCTATTCTCATGATGATGCAATCCCAATGGCGAGGCTTTCCGCGGTGCAGGAATTTGTTGGGGTCTATCTCGCGGAGATTGACGTCCGCGCTGTAGTACATTCCGCATTTTTCGTCGTAGAGGTGCTCGTTTATCGCGTCCTTGAGCTCTGCGGCCTCAAGATCGTAAGCGTTTGCCTTCTCCTCGTCGCCCGCAAGCTCGAAGATGTATGCCATGGCGCGAAGCTCCTTGTACATAAGCACGTTCAAGTATATAGAAGCCGTGCTCGCATCGGGGCGGTAGAAGAGACAGGGATCGTTGTCAACACCGATCGCGGTGTCGTCAAGAAAGACGTAGAGACCCGTCGGCGCGTGCTTGCTCGTACGTCTGTACCAATCGATGAAGAGCTCGAGCTTGTCAAGCTTATCGGCAACCCACGAAATATCATTGCCTGTCTGCTGAAGAATGAAAGCAAGGTGTTGAGCTATGCAGGGCTTGTGAATATTTTTGCCCTCTTTGAGAAAGGTAACCTCGTGATTTCCGTCAACCAGAATGGGCATAGAGCCGTCTGCTTCGGTATGTTCAAGGAAGTTGAGAATACAACCCTTTTCGCATTCAAGGTATTCCGCCTCGCCCGCGCCGTTGTTGTCCTTGAGGATCTGACGGATGGCAATGTCCGTAAGCCATGAATCCCAGTCCCAGAGCTGATAAGGATAGATCGCACCGGGAACGATAAAAGGATAACTCAAGCGCTGCATCGGCGTGCGCATGAGCTTAAGATATGAATCCTTGGAATAATCTTTAATTAACTGCTTGAATTTTTGAATATCTGTCATTTTGTTTTTCTCCTTTGAAGAGTACGGTTTTATTATACACCAAAAAGGAAAAAAATGCAAGATAAACACAAAAATACAGCACTATTTTTTTGCCTTTTTGTTTTTTACTATCCTTACAACAGTCACCGTGACCGCCGCCAAAAGCCAGATCCAAAATATAAAGGAAATGATCATCCATATCGAGCTCATAACGTATGCGAGGTCATTGTAAAACGACGGAATAAATATGCAGAACAGATTTCCCACCATGCCTCTGAAGCAAAGAAAGGTCAGCGCAAGGAATGCCCACATGGAGAAAAACCCGATATTTTTGTGTACGGCAAGACAGATGACGCTACCCAAAAGCATGTAAAAGGAAAGTAGTATCAAAATTTCCTCAAGCAAGATCCCGAGAATGAGGGAAATAAGCCCCGCGCCGAGCAGTATAAAGCCGAGTATCCTTTGCGTGCCGATAGCCTTCTGTAAGCCGGCCTTGTGTGCCTCATCGGGTGTCGGTGTGGGAGTCCTGCCTGTCGCAAGGTATTCAACGCTGACACCGAAAAGGGAAGAGAGAGCAATGAGATTATAGGTGTCGGGCGCAGACGCATCGGTCTCCCATTTCGAGACCGCCTGCCTGCTCACACCGAGCTTTTCGGCAACGTATTCCTGGGATAGAGACGCTGTGCGCCTAAGCTCGCTTATTCTTTCTCCGATAGTCAAAAATATCACCTCCGTGAATCGATTTGTTTGAGAAGATTATACCACTTTTTTCGGTTGCGGTCTACCAACTTGTGCGCAAAAATAGGTTGCGAGGGACTTTTTTTGTAAAAAGATCCCCCGAAAGAACCTTTGTAGGACCTTTCGGGGTGTTTTTTATTTGGCTATACCAATTTTGATGTCACCCGTGTCGGTAGTTATCCTGCACGTGCCGCCCGTGGTGGTATCGGGGAGGTTGATGTCACCCGTGTCGGTGTTGTAAATAAATATCTTCGGGGAGAGGAGCGATCCCGTAACGTCACCCGTGTCGGTCACAATGTCGAGCTCTTCGGCATCGCACCGAATAAGCTTTACGTCGCCCGTGCTTCTCTTGACGGTGATAGAGCCCTTTGCGATAACGTCGCTCATAGAAAGCTCGCCTGTATCACCCGTGGATAAAAGGCTTTCGCACTGCATCCCATAGATTATCGTTTTGCCGGTCGAAACAGTGATCTTTGCATCCTTACAGGTAAGATCGTGCACCGTAATATTTCCCGTCGAGGTCGACAGGGTAATGTTACCGTGCGTAAAGGTTCCGCTCACGGCATTTCCAACCGTTATTCTTCCGGTAGATGCTTTTATGGTAAGCGAATCCTTGGTGGATGCAGAAAACGCAACGTTACCTGTCGAGCAGGTGACAGTCGCCGAATCAAACGTGAAAGCCTTGTCAACTGAAGTCCCCCCGGTGCTTGACCTGACCGAAAGAGAAGAGTATTCTCCTGCAGGGATATAAACGGTGACCTTTGTCTGCTTGAAATAAAAGTTTATATGCTCGTACCATTTTCTTGTGTCACGAACCTCGATCAAGAGCTTTCCGTCCTTGACGGTCACCGAGTGGGAGATGCTTTTCTCCTCAAAGCATTCGACCTTGTAGCCATCCTTGTCGTAGGGGAGCAATTCAACGTTTGAGGTGTTGGTCTTGATCTCGATCGAGTCAATGCCGTCCTCCGACTCATAGGTTTTGGTCTGATATCTTCCGCCTTCAAGCACGTCCGCGTCGCCCATAGCAACAATGCCTACCGTAGCCATAGTAACACCCACGAGCGTGAGCGCGGCGGCAATGATCAGTAAAACAACTACACCTTTACGCATTTTTCTTCTCCTTTCTTCTGAAAAGACAAATAACGCCCTTCGCAATGACCTTTGACAAATAGACCGAAAGACGAGTCAGATGATAACAGCCGAAGCCCGAAAAGATAGCAAGTCCCGCGCAAGCGATGGCGACACCGATGAGAGTGATCCCGGGCAGAGCGTTACCTATAACGATATATACTATACCGACAACAAGACCGCCAAGGAATACTCCCGCCAAAGACACGGGAACTGACCACAGCGACCCCGCGACCGCCCATATCACGATATAAACGCTTAAAAGTATAATAAACGCGGCGGCTAAAAGAACGATCCACAAAGGAGAGCCGAGAGCCAGGAGAACTATCTCCCACGCGCGCATCTTGCGCCTTTCGGACTTTGCGGACACTTGTGATCCTTCCTGATCCTCAACTTCACACTCAAGTGACTCCTCGTCGTCAGTGCGGCAGTCAGCCCTCAGCTGAGCAATTATTTCATCAATATCACCGATAGCCGAAACGGCAGCTTCCTCGTCAAGCCCCTCTTCGATCCTGTCGTCGATCATTTCGCTGTAGAAAGCGAGTCTTCCGTCAAGCTCATCCGGGGGAATAGAAGAGAGCTCCTTTTTTAGTTTTTCAAGTAACTGATCCTTCGTCATTTTTTCGTCTCCTCCTTCATAATAAAGCTGTAGATCGACATTACCTCGCACCATTCGTCCTTAAAATCCTCGATTCGCCCAAGTCCCGCCTTTGTGATCTTGTAGTATTTGCGGAGCCTGCCGCCGTGCTCTGCGGTGCGTACCGTAAGCATACCTGAAAGCTCAAGACGCCTCAGGATCGTGTAAAGGGTAGATTCGGACATATCCATGTAAGGTTTCATATCCTTGATTATCTTATAACCGTAAGATTCCTGGTTTTTTATCGCGGTCAGAACACAAACATCCAGAAGTCCGCGCTTAAGTTGAACATCCATAGCAATACCTCCCGTTGTGTAATACATCATATCACGAAGTATAGCGCTTGTCAAGTGGTAAAACGAAAAAATGCAAAAAAAATAAAAAATCGGAGAACGAAGGTCTCCGATTTTTACGATTGTTTTTTGTTTTTCTTGTGATCGATAAGGATCTTCGCACCCGAAACACTGTACAGAATACAGGAGATTATCATCATTCCCGCGGTCACGAGTATGCTTATCGAAGATACCTCGTCGGGAAGCTTGAAGAAAGGCCAGAGAATGTGAAGAAGCATAATGAGATAGATAAGAACGGTAGTCATCTTGCCGTGCCAATCCGCGCTCTCGACCTTCTCGGTCTTCTTGTAAACGATGAGACGGAGCACAAAGCTTCCGATCTCCTTGACGAGCATTATTACGATGGGGAGGAGAATGAGAGGGAACCTTGTCAGAAGGCAGAAGAGCACAGCTATCTGAGTCAGCTTGTCAGCCAGTGGGTCGATAGCCTTGCCAAAATCGCTGGTCATATTGAAATGCCTTGCGATAAAGCCGTCAATTATGTCGGTCGCACCCGAGACAAAGAGAACAACGATGGTCCACTCGGGCGATTTTTGAAAAACGTAGAGCCATACTATGAGGGGAATAAGAGCGAGTCTGAAAAAAGAGAGCATATTTGGTATCGTGAGTATCTGCTTTTTTGTCAGCTTGTCACGAATTCTGAAATTCTCACTTTTTGACATTATTTTTCTCCTTTCCGCGTTTTTCGACAAATTTTATTTACCAAAATATTATAATACTATTTTTTGTCAAAGTCAAGAGATTTTATCTAAAGTTGAGCAAAGATTTAAAAAATTAACAGGAGTTTAACAAAAAACGTCCCGCCGCGCTATTGCGCGACGGGACGTTACAGCGTGTCGAGAAAGTCTCGACACGCTGGCAGAGGTCGAAAAAGGTAGGTAGATTTTTCGTTTTTGCATTCGTCGGCGTACGGGGGTACGCCAGAGTGCAAAAACGGAAAAAGCAAGAAAGC
>JBGUSX010000144.1:0-5002 GCA_045132775.1 Eubacteriales bacterium | reverse complement strand
GGCTTGGCAGAGGGGAACCACACAAGTGGGGGGTTCCCCTTTCTACGCAAAGGCTATCTTAATTGTATATCCGCTTTTTCTTTTGATGCAAGAGGCCCAAAAGAAAAAGCTTAGCAAAAAGAAAATGCCGCAGGAGAGATTTCGCCGTCTGCGGACGGCGACCAACGCACGCGCGTTGGATCGGCGCAAGCCTTTTAAAAAAGGCTTGACCGAAAACAAATGCGCTTCGCTCTGTGTGGTGGCGACTCACCACTAAATTGCAATTTATTTAATAAAGGATCAAATATGACTGAAGAAACAAAAGCCGAATTATACACCACCCTGGGCGGTGAAGGCTCGGACGAATTTGAAGAGCGAAGATCCGTCTTCATCGGTCACGCAAAGCACGTGACGAGCGAGGAGGAGGCGCAGGAATTCGTAAAGGCAAAGAAAAAGGAATACAGTGATGCAACGCACAACTGCTGGGCGTATCTTATGAAGGGCGGAATCGTCGCGAGGTACTCGGACGATGGAGAGCCACAGGGAACGGCAGGCGTGCCGATGCTCGAAACGATAAGAAAGAGCGGAGTCACCGACTGCGTCGTGGTCGTCACGAGATACTTCGGAGGCATTTTGCTCGGCGCGGGTGGACTTGTCAGAGCATACTCGCACGGAGCGAAGATCGCACTTGAAGCCGCAGGAATAGTTACTTATGAAAAATACACCGAACTGAAGATAGAATGCTCATATTCCGATTATCAGAAGTATTCGGTGATACTTCCCACCTTCAACGCAATAATCGACGGGACCGACTTTACAGACAAGGTCGTTATTTCCTTTGCGGTAAAGGAAACGGTGGTCTCGGCACTCGAAGAAAAGATAACCGAGATGAGTGGGGGCAGAGATAAGGCTGAACGCACGGGAGAGAGGTTTGACTTTAGATAATGGAAAGATTATTTGATACTCACGCGCATTATTTTGATGCGAAATTCAACGAGATAGAGGGCGGTGTAGATGCAATTCTCTCGTCCGAGGAATTCAGAAGCACCGTCTCTCACGTCGTCAACGTAGGGGCAGTGCCCGATGACCCGTACGTGTCGATCAACCTTGCCAAAAAATACGATTTTATCTATTCCGCAGTGGGAATACACCCGTCCGACGCGCAGAATATCTGCGGCGAGGACGTGGAGGGCTCGCTTGCCGTAATGGAGGGGCTTATCGCTACCGAGGAGTCGAGAAAAGAGAACAAGATAGTCGCCGTCGGCGAGATAGGATTCGATTACTATTGGCAGCCCGTGAATAAGGAAATACAGTATAAGTATTTCGACGGACAGATGAAGCTTGCCGAGAAGTACGGCATGCCCGTAATAGTCCATAACCGCGACGCACACGGTGACACCTTCGATATGATATGTAAGTATCCGAACGTCCGCGGGATCATTCACAGCTGTTCTATGAGCGCGGAAATGGTAAAAGAGATCGTAAGACGCGGATGGTTCATCTCGTTTTCGGGAACGCTTACCTTCAAAAATGCGAACAAGGTGAGAGAAGCTTGCGCCGCAGTGCCGCTTGACAGACTTTTGATCGAGACCGACGCGCCGTATCTCGCACCACACCCATACAGAGGAAGGATAAACAATTCGGTCTATATGGTAAATACCGCACTCGCCGCCGCAGAGATACACGGCAAAAGCTACGACGAGATCGCAAGGATAACAACGGAAAACGCAAAATTTTTGTTTGGATTATAAAAAAACCGCCCCTCTTTTTGTGAGAATTAACAAAATGTTAAAATCTCCCTTGACAGAGAAGGGAAATTACTGTAAAATAATACTACGGAAGGGCACGGAGCATATCCGTGTCCAAATTTTTCCCGGGAGGACAAAAACAATGCCAACCTTGACAACCTATAAAGTAAAATCCAAGGGTAAAAACCTTTATCTCCGCGTTTCAAAGGGACATTTCGCAACGGGACGCTCACACATGAACTATTTTATCGATGTAACGATACAGAAATCCCGTCTCTCCGAGGCAAGCGCACTTGCAAAGGAGATCGCGGCTTATTACAATAAAAACACGATAGTTGATACTATCCTGTGTCTTGACGAGATGCAGGTGGTGGGAACCTGCCTTGCTGAAGAGCTGACGCGCGGAGATTTTATGAATATGAACGCGCACCAGACAATATACGTCGTGACTCCCGAATCGACCTCGGGAAATCAGCTTCTCTTCCGCGATAGCTTGGCTCCCATGATCGCGGGCAAGCACGTGCTCATCCTTGCGGCATCGGTAAATACCTGCTATACCGCAAAGGCAGCTATCGAGGCGGTAAATTATTACGGCGGTGTTGTGTCGGGTATAGCATCGATATTCGCAACCGTGGACAACTGCCTTGAATATCCCGTTAACTCGGTATTCAATCCCAACGACCTTGAGAATTATGAGCTCCATCCCTCCCACAATTGCCCTATGTGCAAGAACGGACAGAAGATAGACGCTCTCGTCAATAGCTTCGGATTTTCAAAGCTTTGATATTTTTAAAAGACACGGAGTGCCTCGGCACTCCGTTTTTTTGCGAAAAAAGGCGTGTTTTTCCTTTAAATTGTAATAAATATACAAAAATTTTGTTGGAATTTCTACTAATAGAGCAGAAAAAAACGACCAAAAATTATTGAAAAAAAGAAACGAATGTTGTATAATATTTATACGTGATTATATTATTGGAACAGTTTTTTATCAAAAGTGATCAAAATAATGTAATTAGATAAAGTCATACATAATGAAAGGGACCCGTGAAATATTGCGGGTTTAAGGAAAAAGACAATGGCTCAGTACAACACAAAACAGATCCGTAACATCGCTCTCGCAGGACACGGCGGAAGCGGTAAGACCTCTCTCGCCGAGGCAATGCTCTTTGTCAGCGGCGGAACAGACCGTCTTGGAAACGTACCGGACGGAAACACAGTATGCGACTATGACGCAGAGGAGCAGGCAAGAAAGTTCTCTCTCTCGGCATCCTTGGCGCACGTATTCTGGAAAGATGTTAAGATCAATATTATAGATACCCCCGGTTACCTCGACTTTGAGGGTGAGGTAGTTCAGGGAACAAGAGTTGCAGACTCCTGCGTCATCTGCGTTGACGGTAAGGCAGGAATGGAAGTAGGAACAGAGCTTGCTTGGGATAAGGCAGTACAGGCGGGTATTCCGAGAGCGTTCTTCATCAATAAGTGCGATAACTATGACGCGCACTTCAATGCAACCTTCGACCAGCTTCACGAGAAGTTCGGTAAGTCCCTCTGCCCCGTATTTATCCCCGTAGGTAAGAACGGTAAGGATATCACGATGGTAGACCTTCTCGATATGCAGGCTTACGTATACGACGACAGCGGAAAGAGATTCCCCACAGATATGACTCCCGACCTCGAGGCAGCTGCCGAGAGATATAAGGAAGTACTTTGGGAGGCAGTTGCAGGAACCAGCGAGGAGCTTATGGAAAAGTTCTTCGAGGGCGAGCCCTTCACAAAGGAAGAGTGCGTTGAGGGTCTCCACCAGGGTATCATCGACGGTACTATCACACCCGTATATTGCGGCGCGGCAACAAGACTCTGGGGCGTTATCGCAATGATGGACTCCATCGCAGGCTCCTTCCCGCGTCACACCGCGAAGAAGGTCGAGGCGTATGAGGACGGCGCAGAAGCGGCTATCGAGCTTGACGGCGCACCCGCACTCTTCGTATTCAAGACCGTTGCAGACCCGTTCGTAGGAAAGATGTCCTTCTTCAAGGTAATGAACGGAACAGTCAAGAAGGATATGACGTTGAAGAACGCAAGAAGCGGTGCAGACGAAAAGCTTGCTCGCCTCTATATCATGAAGGGTAACAAGCAGATCGAGGTCGACGAGCTCGCGTGCGGCGATATCGGTATGGTATCCAAGCTCAACGATACGAACACCAACGATACTCTTTCCGTCAGCGGCACCGTTGAGTATAAGAAGGTAAAATATGCAACTCCTTACTACTGCAAGGCAATGTATCCTCTCACCGCAAAGGACGAGAGTAAGATCTCGCAGGCGATCGCAAGAATGACAGAGGAGGACAGAACTCTCCGTTACGAGAATAACTCCGAGACCAGCCAGCAGCTCATCTACGCTATGGGTGACATGCACCTGACCATTCTCGCGGCTAACTTAAAGAACAGATTTGGCGTTAACGTAAGATACGAGGTTCCCTCCATCGCATACAGAGAGAAGATCACAAAGACCGTTGACGTTGAAGGTAAGCATAAGAAGCAGAACGGCGGATCGGGTCAGTTCGGTCACGTTTGGATCAAGTTCTCTCCCGCAGAGGAAGAGGGACTCACCTTTACAGTATCCGTTGTCGGCGGCGTAGTTCCGAAGAACTTCAACCCCGCAGTTGAAAAGGGACTCCAGGACGCAATGCTCAAGGGTGCTTACGGCTATCCTATGACAAGACTTGCGGCAGACCTCCACGACGGCTCTTACCACCCTGTTGACTCTGATGAGATCTCCTTCAAGACCGCGGCATCTCTCGCGTATAAGAAGTGTCTCGAGCAGGCAGGACCCGTGCTCCTCGAGCCTGTTGGTGATCTCGACGTTCTCGTTCCCGAGTATATGGTCGGTGACGTAATGGGCGACCTCAATAAGCGCCGTGCGGCAGTTATGGGTATGGACGCATCCGAGGAAAAGGAAGGATATACGGTAGTTCACGCGTCTGCCCCCAAGGCAGAGCTTGCAGATTACCCGACCGTTCTCCGTGCAATGACACAGGGACGCGGCTCCTTCGAGTACAACGTAACGGGATACGACACAGTTCCCATGAACGTAGCGCAGAAGGTCATCGAGGCTAATAAGAAGTAATCAAAAACAAATAATCCTCTCGCCGTGAGCAAAAGCTCACGGCGAGCTTTTTGTTTTTCAGAACTTCAAATTTTGCTTTATCGGTGTGTTACACCAACGTAGGGCGGGGGCTTGCTCCCGCCGTTTCGTTGATTTTAAAAGGTTTTCA
>JBGUSX010000143.1:0-84665 GCA_045132775.1 Eubacteriales bacterium | reverse complement strand
GCATCGGCGCTCAGGTCGCTCCCCAGCGTTGCCCTATCCTCCGGTGCAGTAAAAGCATCTCTATTATACCACAAACATTACTTCTTAGAAAGGATTGTGTAATTGAATCTTCGGCTGGGGGATGATTTAATTATACCAGGTCATTTTATGATTTATGCTTATTGTCGCGTTAGTACTACACATCAAAGAATTGCACGTCAGATAACTAATATCACAGCTATCTATCCGACGGCTACTATTATTCGAGAGTTCTATACTGGAACCAAACAGGATAGACCCAATTGGAACAAGCTCATTAATATAATTAAAAAGGAAGACACCATCGTTTTCGATAGCGTCAGCCGTATGAGCCGTAATGCCGAAGAAGGGTTCCGGGATTATAAGATGTTATATGAGTTAGGAGTTCACCTGATTTTCCTTAATGAGCCACTCATTAATACTTCCGTCTTTGACTCCACTAAAAATAACCTGTTGAGTATACAGGTGAAAACTGGCAACGAGGCAGTTGATAACTTTTTTCAGGGTAATATCGAGCTCATAAATAACTTTATGATGGCTCTTGCTGAAGAACAGATTAAAGCTGCCTTTAATCAAGCTGAAAAAGAAGTAACCGATTTACACAGTCGTATAAGTCAAGGTATGCGTGAGGCGAAGAAGAACGGAACCAAAATCGGTTTATCACAAGGATCTATACTTACCACTAAAAAGTCTCTCGAGTGCAAAGCTATCATTCAGAAACACTCAAAGGATTTTGGCGGTACACTTGAAGATCCGGATGTAATCAAGCTTTGTGGCTGCTCTAGAAATTCTTATTATAAATATAAAAAGGAAGTTAAAATGCATTTGGGAGGTTAATCATGAAAGAGTTAAATATTGGGGATAGGGTTAAAATCATTAATATGGTAAATGAACCTGAGTATACCAACAGAGAGGGGATTGTGGTGCATATAGACGACTTAAATCAAGTGCATGGAACTTGGGGTGGATGCGCCATTGTGCCAGAGATAGATGAATACATTGTATTAGGTAATGTTTTAGTGGATAGTGAGTTGGATACAAACTAATAATTTATTAATTTAATAACGAAGAGAAGCAAGTGATATTGATTGTCACTTGCTTTTTTAGTATGAGTCAAATAAAGTTTAAGTTTAATTAAAATAGGTACCGTCAATACCAGAAAATAAGAATTCCGTTTGATAGAATGATATCACAACAAAACGCGAATGGATTTAAGTGTGGTTTTAACGTTGGTATGAAAATTGGTATTACAAATACCAGAAAATCGAAGTTGCGTTTGGTAGAATGATATCACAATCATGAAGGAGGTAATGGTATGCTTTGGTTTAGAAATGTAGTCCATGTTGGGAGCACGGGTTAAAGTGCGAGGTTGTTTAGAAAAAGATAAAAATATAAAAGGAGAAAAAGATGAAAGCAAACATTAAGAAGACTATTTTTAAGGAAGACACCAACATCTGTGCGTGGATACAACAGTACGATGATAATGGTAACTATGACGAGTTCTTCGTGGAGGAACTAAAGCCCAAAGATATACCTAAAGAGGTTGTCGAAAGTTTTGAAGAGCACCATAAAGTCGTGATTTTTGTTGCTCCTGGCGTTAAGGTGGGAGTATTCGCAAAGAATTGGCAGGATATTAAAGAATATTTAAATATCTTCTACAGTGTCGAGGAGATGAGAGAATGGTTGGGCGAGTATAGCGAAGACAACGTAATCCAGTGCACAGTGATAAGCGTGGGGTAACACATCGCTATAAGAAAAGTCGATTGATTGGACTTTAACAAATAATATAAATAATAAAATAAAGGAGAATTTAATAATGGCAAACTGGACTTTTAATGAAAACGAGTATAACGAGAGAGCGTTCTCGTTGATTCCTGAGGGTGATCACCGCGTAAGAATCACCAATGTCGAAGAAAGGGTGTTTAGTACTGGAAACGAGGGGTTTGAGATTTCACTCGATGTCAACGGACACAATAGCAAGTTGTGGTATTACTTATCGCTTGACCCCACAGACAGTGCTAAAACCAACCAGCGTCTTGGTATGTTCTTTAACTCTTTCGGAATCACAGATTACGATTTGGACAATTCGTATATGTGGGTTGGACAAGAAGGAGCCGTACGTGTAAAGCACAACACGTATAATGGAAAAGTTTCCGCTCAGGTAGCCTTCTGTCTTAACCGAAAACAGCAAGATAAGCTTCCGGGTTGGATTGAGAAGGCAACGGATATGATGACTCGCGTTGATAAGCAGCTTAATGTTCCGCCTACTGCGAAGGTTCCTCCGAGAGGGTTTGATGGTTTTTCGTTTTAATATAGTAAACATTGGTGAAGCTGCAGAACACAGCTGCAGCTTCACTTAAAACAAACATAATGTTAAGGAGTGTGTTATAAATGACTAAGCTTATATCTAATTTTGCGCGCTTAATACCCGAATATGATCCCCAGAAAGGTCATCACGTTGCTATGACTAATTCTAACTGGCCTTTGGGTAAGTATCCATTTGGTTTACCTGTTGTATATATGGAAGGTATATTTGCGAAGGAGGACTTTTTTTCTGCAGACGGTAGTACATTAACAATGGTTCATAATGCGGTGATTACCAGATTTACACAGCGGTATCGTCCAGAGTGGAAAGGTGTAAACCAAAATGGTGAGGAGGTTTGGATAGATGACGATACTAGGCGGAGCGAAGAATATTGGATAAAACTATGTGAGGACGAAGAATATAGTTTTTTGGATTTTCGTGAAGCATTTTACTTCGATGTAGAGGAAATCAATTTGATTAGTTGTGAAAAAAGAAAATATAAGGTTACATTGGAATCGACAAGCAAAATGGATCCCAGTGAACTGTTTGACTATGTTGATTATGCAAATCCTGATATGATTAAAAGAACGGCAAGCATTGAAATGAGTCGTGCTAGGAGGCGTTAATATGAATGTTTTAGAATATGCATACGAGGAAAGCGGGAAAGTACGTTATACTCCCGATGCAAACAAACCTGAAATTGATATATGTTCGGATGAGGAGGTTTATTATTCGCCACCGTATCCGCTTAACATTCCTATGATATACCTTGAGGGATTATATCAAGGGGACGGTAAAAAGTTTGCTGCGAGCAATAAAACGGTGGTAATGATCGACAACCATATTATTACCAGATATACAAAACGTAACTTTAGTGACTTGTCAACCGAAGAAGAAATTAATGATATTTGGGAGGCTTATAATGAAGCTAAGGAGTCCGCGATTTGGCGAAAGGAAAAGCATTTAGCAGAGACAAGTGGAGCAGATCTTTATTTTGTGGAAGAATTCAATTTGGAGACCGTCACAAAGAAAGAATACCTTGTGAAGCTTCACATTACAAGTAGAATGACAGAACAAGATTATGAGGAGTTGATAGATTATATTGATCCCCGCCTTATTAAGAAAATTGCGCAAAAATAAGGGCTACAATAAAAGTAGCCCTCCAAAATGATTATGAAAATTCCTTTATGTGCTTTTCTATATCGGTTGCCAGTTTATCAGCAGACTGTCCGGTTAGGTTGAGTTCGTCAATTAAATAGCTCAGTGCGGATAAATGGTCTTGCTTATATATAAGCTGAATGAAGTTGAATAAAACATCAATGCGCTGGTTTAGGTGCTCTGCGAACAGACTGGAGATAAGGTTTATTGGTAACATATTAATAAAATAATATGGGTGAGCATGGCAGAAATCTTTAATAAGCTCACGGTCATCATACGGATCGGGAAAACTCGAATCTATCACATGACAAAAATAGTTAAGTTCGCACCATAAGTTGAAAAAGTGTCTTTTATTTATAAAACTTCTATCGTTCGACCAACAATGTACGATTGTAGCGTATAAAATCTTGAATTGGTGTTGGTTGAGTTTTATTAATAGGTCGTAGAGTTCTTGTTTAGAGGCGGTACGTTCTTTCATATCAATTAGTATCCTTTACTTATATCATTGGGTCTACCTCGACCCTTTATATCCCATTCAATTAATTTAGCAAATATTTGGATAACTAATAAAAAATACCGAAGTCGTATTGTATAGTATTATGAGAGGAGATGAAGGGGCTCATTATATTAAAAAGAAAACAGAGCCACCTGACAAAAGTAAATGAAAAGCAAATTAGATAATATGTTTGAGAGCGATTTTATTAGGCTTCCGCGTCCGTTCATTAGGAAGTTCAATTTAAACACCGCAGTGATGCTGTCGGAAATATATTCCGAGTATACATATTGGAGAGAGCGTGGTGAATTACAGCAAGGCGGTTGGTTCTATAGTACTATCGAGAATATGTACTGTAATACCGGGCTAAGTAAGCACCAGCAGTTAGTCGCCTGTAAGGAACTGGAGGCATATGGCATTATCAAGGTTAAGTATCACGGTATGCCGAAGAAGAGATATTTTAAATTCGACACCGCTACTTTCAATAAGCTAGAGGCAGACTTTCAAGCGCAATCTAGCAATGCCGGTGATGTGAAAGTTGGAGTGCGTGAATTTACCGGTTTTTCGTTTTAAACTACACTTAAGCCCGTGTTTATGACATGGGCTTTTTGATAATCCAAAATTCAAACATATATAATTCAAAAATCATATTGTAGTAATTGAATTTTACACCATCTATCGCTCAAATATTAAACATAAATAATAATAAAAAATAATAATAAATTAATAATATTTTTTAATATAAAGTTTCTTCGAACCTTTATATTAAATTAATTTAGAAAACATCTAAATAACTTCAGTAAAAGAAATGAAAATAAAAAAGTCGTTCAAAAAATGAACAAATAGAAGGAAGGCTGATGACCTTTTCAGACCATCAGCCATATTATAAGTTCACACTATGGATATTTTGCGCTATCTTAGTGCGAATCACAAATTAAAACCAACCAGACTCAAAGATGTTGATGTTGGCGTAGTAGTTGCGGATGATTTCATCCATAGTAAACTTTCTCTTTATGAGCATTGCTGCGGTAATCAAGCTCATATGATCAAAAGCATATTTGATGATGTTATCAATCAACTGTTTTCTAAAATTCTTATCGGTATTGAGCTTGAATGGATTGCTATCAAAGGCTTCTAAAAACTCCTCGAACTTATCTATGGTAATCATATTTGCGTGCTCGTGGTTGAGTTTGTAGAAGAACTTAAAAAACTCATGTAATCCTTCGTCGCTAAGACTTTCTAATTCTTTAGCTAAGGTTTCCTTTACCTTATCAACGGTACTCTCTTTATTTTCCATAATCATATCACTTCCATTTGCAATTATTAAGAACAACATCAGAGCGCAAAATAACGTTATCCTATATAATTTAGCAAATAAATAGCCCATACATTAAAGTACGGGCTCTGGTTGTGAGATTAACCGGTTTGATCAAATGTAAGGGTCTTATCAAGATCTTGTGCTAACGAAACTTTACGTCTGTGGCTTATATGGGCGTATATATTAGATGTGGTGGAGATATCGGCGTGACCTAACCATTCCTTAATATCGTTAATGTCCCAACCTTTATCAACCAATATGCTGGCAGTCGAATGACGCAGGTCATGATAACGCATTTGTGGGAATCCGTGGCGAGCCAAGGCGCGCTTAAAACTCCTTGTAAGGCTATCCGGACGGTAGGGTACACCATTCGGATTCTTAAAGATATAATCGTTCTCATGATAGCCAGAACCGAGCCGTTGTCGATAGTCTTTCTGCTGTTCCTGTAGTTTCAAAAGAAGATCTTTCACATCTGGTAAAAGCTGGTATGTTCGTCTACTACAATATGATTTTGTGGAGTCCTTAGCTACTATGCGACTACCACCAACTACAGTATGATTTACGGTAATCGTATTAGCTTCAAAATCAACCGCTCGCCATCTAAGACCGAGTGCTTCGGATTTGCGGAGACCATAGTACAGGGTTACGAAAACAATAGGCCCAATTTCTTCATTACGAAAAGCATCTAACATTTTCTGAGCATCTTCCGCAGTTAGAAATACTTGTCGCTCATCCTTGTTATTGGTTCGTTTGGGCATAGGGACTTGTGCTGCCGGATTGATTTTTATATCGCCATAGAGCACGGCGTAGTCGAACACCTTTCTAAGAATACTAATTATCTTCCTGATGGAAGTATTCGATTGACCACCTATCTTGTTATCTTTACGACCACCGTCTTTAGAGAGATAGTTAACATAATCAAATATGTGACCAGCAGTTATATCTTGAATATTAATGTTGAGTGCTTTGAAATAGGGAATAAGGTGGATGTCAATGTAAGTATGATACCCATCGTAAGTAGTTTCGGCAACCTCGCTAACCTGAAGTTCTTTCCACATTTTGAGGTAGTCGGCCATTTTTGAAGGATGATCGCTCTTTTCAAGATAACTATACTTCTCAATTAAAGAGTCAATCATAGCTATTGCTTTTTGCTTAGCACCTCTACCTGACAAGCCGGTACTTATGAACTTGTCTCTACGCGTATGATTCTTATCGTAATAGCTTAACCGTACATAGTAAACGTCTTTTCTTAATGCTACGCAGCCGGTCATAAAATCACCTCATATCACTCCAAGTCCGCATATAGAACCTCAATGGCAATTCTCATACCGAGCTTAAAAGCATACACGAAAATCTCTCTTTCGTTAATGTCTGTAAGCTCGTCCCAACAATCATCAAACTTTTCAAATATCTCTTTCTGTTTCTCGTTGAGTTGTGCTATAAGAGTATCATGATGATCTGCGATATAACCCATAAGCTCCTTGACTTCTTTTTCTTTGCTACGGCAGTCTGTGTTAGGGCATAGGTTGCCATAGAAAAGGTCTTCTAAAACCGATTTCATATAATTATCCTCCTGATTAATGGTACGATAATTATAACGCGGTTTCTCGTGTTCGCGAGCCCCATAACGACGTAATTCACGAAAAGGTTGCAATTGAGTGCGTAGCACAAATCATATACAAATGCGTTGCGTAATGCCGAAAATAAACAAGGTGTTACACAATCTGCGTAGCAAATTGCGTAACACCCTCATTTTATCTGCGTAACAGGCCCCAAATTTGAGCGTTTTAAAAAACTCCAAAATGGCTGAAAACCTTATTATATAAAGAAAAATGGGCAACTAAAAAGTTACCCATTTGGTCTGAGTGACAAGACTTGAACTTGCGGCCTCTACCACCCCAAGGTAGCGCGCTACCAGCTGCGCCACACCCAGAAAATTTATCGCTTTCTCTCGGCGACTTTGTTATTATAGCACATAAAAATGTTTTTGTCAATACTATTTTATAAAAAATTAGGAGATTTTTTTGCTTTTTTTCAGTGTTATTTAATGCAATTTGACAAAGGGGAATGTTCTTATTGACATAGGCACGGAAATGTGCTATAATCAGTTATCGAATGACGAAAAATGATTGGAGTTTTGGCTTATTATGAAAAAAAATCGAAACGTTATTGGTATTGACGTTGGTGGTAGCACGACAAAAATTGTTGGCTTTAAGATGGGAAACAACGGGCAGAATGAGCTCATCTCTCCTTTTTTGGTGCGAGCTACTGATCCTATAACTTCAATTTATGGAGCCTTTGGACGATTTACTTCGCAAAATGGTCTTTCGCTTGACGAAATCGACAAGGTTATGGTGACCGGTGTGGGGGCAACTCACATGCAAAATCCTATATATAATTTGGCTTGTCAGTCGGTGCCCGAGTTCTCGGCGGTCGGGCTTGGAGGGCTTTATCTTTCGGGTCTCGAAGAGGCGATAATCGTCAGTATGGGAACCGGTACGGCTCTGGTTTATGCCAAGAAAGACGGGGGAAATACGAGGGTCGAATACCTTGGCGGAACGGGTGTCGGAGGAGGCACTTTACTTGGTCTGACAAGGAAAATGACGGGTGTTGAAACCATTGAACACATTGAGGAAATCTGCCGCGAGGGTAACCTTGACAACATTGATCTGAGGGTAAAAGACATATCAAAGGATGCCAAATATACCGGGGTAAATGAGGATCTGACGGCTGCCAATTTCGGTAAGGTTTCGGACCTGGCTACAAGTGCTGATATCGCTCTTGGTGTGGCTAATATGGTGGCTGAAACTGTTGCTATGATATCTGTTTTTGCCGCGAGGGGCAGAGGTGTCAAAGACGTTGTGATCATTGGAAATCTTACGAATATTGAGGCAGTCAGAAACGTATTTAAGAATCTTGGTTCCTTTGGAATAAACTTCATTATTCCCGAGAATTCAAGCTTTGGTACGGTTATAGGTGCGGCTCTTTACGACGGGATCAAAAATTGATGAGCAATATAGTGCAAATGGTATTTTTATAGTGAAGAATTAAGTAAAATAACGGTTTTATAAGGGTTTTTAACGGGGTGGTGACACCCCGTTAAATTTTTTCGATTGTGAAAAAAAATAAAAATGCCTGTTTTTGCGTGTTTTTCTGAAAAAGAGGCAAAAGTTTGCACTATATTGCTATAAAATTTGTTTTATACAGGAAAAATGAATATATACATTTTTCGTGTATTTTTATACATAAATTAGTTGTGAAATAATGTTGACAAAATTCGGCAGGAGTGGTATAATTTATGATAGGTTTTTATTACTTTAAGATTATATATTATTCTTATTTGATAGGAGACAGAAATGCAACTCGACAGATGTAGATCCTGCGGCGGTGATCTTGAACGTATTGGCAACTCTTACGTTTGTAAGTTCTGCGGCAGCAAGTGGGTCATAGATGCAGATCAGGACGTACACGTTATCGACCGAGCTAACGCTTGGTCTGCTTTGCGTGACTGCGATTTTGAGCACGCGACCGAGCTTTTTGAGAATATTATTTTTAAGGAACCTAAAAATCACGAGGCTTATTGGGGTCGTGCGCTTGCTAATGCGGGAATCATGTACGTCACCGATTTTCACGAGAACAAGAAGGTTCCGACCTGCAACTCGATAAGTGAGAGTTCATTTATAGATAGCCGAGACGTTAGGAAAGCAATCGAGCTTGCGCCTGCCGATATTGGCGAGTCATACAGGGTACAGGCTGAGCAGATCGAGGCTATTCGCTCGGAATGGGTGAAGAAGGCGAGCCGTGAGCCTGCTTACGACGTTTTTATTTCATACAAGGACTCTGACCGAGAGCATCATATTGAGAGAACAGAGGACAGCTACGATGCTCAAGAGCTTTACATGGCTTTGACAGAGGCCGGTTACAAGGTATTTTTCAGCCGTGTCAGCTTGCGTAACAAGGTTTCCGAGCATTACGAGCCTTACATATACAATGCGATCAAGACGGCAAAGGTTATGATCGTTTACGGCGAGAAGCCCGAGTACTTTAACGCTGTCTGGATAAAGAACGAATGGATGCGCTTCAGAAAGCGCATCGAGCTTGGCGAGAAGCACCAGAACAGCCTTGTCGTTGCTTACAAGGGGTTCGATCCTGCCGATCTTCCGATCGGTTTGAGATCAAGGCAGTGCATTGATGCTTCAAGCATTACTTTCCTTGAGGATCTTAAGCAGCATATTGAAAAGATAATCCGCGAGCCGAAAAAGGCTGCTGCGGTCAAGGTTGACGAGCCTGCGGCGGTTGCCTCTCCCGTTAAGCCTAGGAGAAAAAAGGGAATTGTTATCGCGGCTATTGCGGCTGTTTTAGCGGTTTGTATTGGTCTTGGTTTTGTTATTTCCAATCTTGCAGGTGGCGATGGCGAGACTACGCCTGTGATACCGCATGAAACCGAGTTTGTGCCTTTACCGACGGATGGGGAGACGGTTTCGGAATCTGAATCTGAATCTGAATCTGAATCTGAATTTCAATCTGAAGCGGATCCGTCCTTGGATGATCCCGAAAAATTGTCTTATATTGACGTGCGTGAAACCATGTACGTTAATATTGAAGGCTCATATTGCTTTATAGTTGACGGATCACAGCACTACCTCGAATACGGTGCGGAGGTTCTTCGCATCGGACTCAGCATTAACAGAGGTTGGAGCAGGATAGAGTATAACGGATTAAAGGGATATATCAGATCCGAATATCTTACGTATGATAAGCCTTTAATTGAGACGCAAGGAGCGACGGAGACGGAAAGTGAAACTCTGATAGAGAAGCCGACGGCAACGGAGACGGAAACTGAAACAGAGACGATAACCGAGACGGAGACTAATACTATAGGCGAAACGGAGACCGAGACGGTAACCGAGACGGAGACAATAACCGAGACGGAGACGATAACCGAGACCGAGACGGAGACGGAGACAGAGACGGAGACCAAGACGGACACGGAGACAGAGACAAAGACCGAGACCGAGACGGAAACCGAGGATAATTCCGACGTTGAAAGGTTGCGCATTGATCAAGAGGCGGAGAAGATCACCTTTGCCGAGGTTCACGGAAGCGGTACGATTTATCTGCCGACGATGGGTACTACGTATCAGGATGTGAGCATTTCGTGGGTGTCACACACAGATAAGGTTACCATTATCGGCGGAGATGCGCAGATAGATCCCAAGGGCGAGGAGTCCTATCCCATTCTTGTTGCTACGTTTACTTGCGGCGGCACACAAGAGGTGAGAGAATACACCGTAAAGATCACGGATCACGCGTATGACGCCGAATGTGACGGTGAATGCAATATTTGCCAAGCGGCAAGGTCAGCGAGTGAGCACATTTATGAAAATGAATGTGATGTGGATTGTAACGGTTGCGGTGAGTTGCGAAATGTAGGATCGCACATTTACGATAATGCTTGTGATATAGATTGCAATGAGTGCGGCTCGCCGCGTGTGCCTATGCCTTCGCACGAGTATGACAACGATTGTGATGCGGATTGTAATAAGTGCGGCGCGGTGCGTTATACCGAAGGGCATAAATATGATGACAGCTGTGATGCAACCTGCAACGTTTGTGGCGCGGTGAGGACAGCCGCAGGACATGTGTACGACACGGAATGCGACGAGACTTGTAACCTTTGCTTTGCGGTGAGAGTAGCTCCGGAGGAGCATAACTATCTCAATGATTGCGCTACTGTGTGCACTGGATGTGGTGAGGGGTTGAGAGTAATTTCTCATCAGTATGACAATGATTGTGATGCGGAGTGTAATGTTTGCGGTGTGACGCGCATCATAGAGACATCCGCGCCCGAAGAGGAGCCGACGGAGGAAGAAACCGAAAACGATTATGGGCTTGAATATACGCTGAATGAGGATCAAAGTTCGTATTCGGTTGCGGGTATTGGTGAGTGTACAGCGGCGGATATTGTTATTCCGAAGAAGTATAAGGGGTTGCCGGTGACGAGCATAGGATATGGGGCGTTCAATGATTGCTATAGCCTGACGAGCGTGGTAATCCCTAATAGCGTAATGAGCATTGGTTCTAGTGCGTTCATTCATTGCAGTACCCTTACGAACGTAGTGATACCCGACAATGTGACTAGCATTGGTTCTTATGCGTTCTATAATTGCCGAAGCCTTACGAGCGTAGTGATCCCCGACAGTGTGACGAGCATTCGTGAGAGGACCTTCGAAGGGTGCAGTAACCTTACGAACGTAGTAATCCCTGACAGCGTGACGGACATTGGTAAGTATGCGTTCAATGTTTGTACAAGCCTTTCGAGCATAAAATACTGCGGAACAAAGGAGCAGTGGAATAATATATATAAGGGTTCCTACTGGGACACGGGCACAGGTTCTTACACGATAACGTATAATTACACGGGTGAATAAGCACGAAATGGAATTTCACAGAAAGAACACGCGCTTAAAGATAGCAGAATACAACAATGTGGGTGCATATTTTTTAACGATATGCACCCGGGAGAGAAAGTGCCTCCTTTCAGAAATTGTAGGGACCGGCGTCCCCGACGGTCCAATTGTTGAATTAAAGAAATATGGTGAGATTGCAGAGAAATTTCTAATTCAATTAGGCTCTTTTTATGCAAATATTTCGATTGACAGTTACGTTATTATGCCAAACCATATTCACATGATTCTTTTCATACACGATACTGACGTTTTGAAGGCGCAAGATAGCGAAATTGATCAGCATATTATTGGTTGCGGCGCAACGATGCAAAACTCAATAATATCAAAATTCATTTCAACATTCAAAAGATTTTGCAACAAGGAAATAGGGGAAAATATATGGCAATACAGATCGTATGACCATATAATACGCAATCAAAGGGATTACGATGAGCATATAAGATATATCAATGAAAACCCAATCAGATGGGAAAATGATAGATTTTATGGATTAAAATTTGAATAAAGTTGTTAAAGCGGGACCGGGTTTACCGAGGTTTTAAAACAAACGGATGATAAATTGATGCGTTTGTTTTCAGGACCGTCGGGGACGCCGGTCCCTACAGTTTTATTTTGGTGTTTGGGTTAAAGACGTGGGGGATTTTGAGAGATGCTGGGCGCGGCGGCGGAGCCGCGCGCGAGCGGAGCGAGCGCGCTTCGTTTGCAAGTGTGCAGAATTGGGAGAGATAAATGACGAGGGAAAAGAGAAGAGGATCGGGAAGTGAGGCACACGAGAATATGCAACGATATAGTTTATCTTGATGGCGACCTCCTCATCCACCGCTTGCGGGGTCCCCCTACTCCGCTGGAGAAGGGTATTGGCGGCGAGGGGTTTATCCCCGAGGCGACGGATCCGCCGCCGTAAAAAAGACATTTTAAATTTGCCCCTCATCAGTCGCTTCGCGACAATTTCTCCAGGGGGAGAAGCCTATGGTGAGATCCGCCGCAAATAAAAGAAAAACAAGAAAAACGTTAAATATCGGCTAAATTCTATTGACTTATTGAAAAAAAGGTGATATAATTTATAAGTTGAAGATAAATTGACGAAAGGATGTAAAAATTCTTATGAAATGGACATCACTTAATGATTTAAGAGAGAAGTACCTCTCGTTTTTTGAGTCGAAGGGACATTTGCGCCTTCCTTCCTACTCACTTGTTCCGCATAACGACAAGTCGCTTTTACTTATAAACTCCGGTATGGCTCCGATGAAAAAGTTTTTCACCGGTGAGGAGCAGCCCCCTTGCAATCGTGTTACTACGTGCCAGAAGTGTATTCGTACACCTGACCTTGAGCGTGTCGGTCACACGGCTCGTCACGGTACGTTCTTTGAGATGCTTGGTAACTTCTCCTTTGGTGACTACTTTAAGGAGGAGGCTATCGCTTGGTCCTGGGAGTTCCTTACGGGTTGGCTTGAGATCCCCGCGGATCTTCTTTGGCCTTCTATCTACGAGAACGACGAGGAGGCTTACGACATTTGGGTAAACAAGGTCGGTGTCGATCCTGCTCACGTTGTTCGTCTTGGCAAGGCTGACAACTTCTGGGAGCACGGAAGCGGTCCTTGCGGTCCTTGCTCGGAGATCTACTTCGACCGTGGAATCAAGTATGGTTGCGGTTCTCCCGATTGCAAGCCCGGATGCGATTGCGACAGATTCATGGAGATCTGGAACAACGTATTCTCACAGTTCAACAACGACGGTCAAGGCAACTACACCGAGCTCGCGCAGAAGAACATTGACACAGGTATGGGTCTGGAGCGTCTTGCTTGCGTTATGCAGGGTGTTGACAATATGTTCGAGGTTGACACTATCCGCCGCGTAATTGACAAGACCTGCGAGATCTCGGGAAAAATTTACGGCGCTGATGCCGACAACGATATTTCTATCCGCGTTGTTACCGACCACTCGAGAAGTGCGATGTTTATGATCAGTGACGGTGTTATTCCGTCAAACGAGGGACGCGGATACGTTCTTCGCCGTATCATTCGCCGCGCTTGCCGTCACGGTAAGCTTCTTGGTATCAATCATCCTTTCCTTGTTGATACTGTTACAGTTTCTATAAATGAGAGCTGCAAGGCTTATCCCGAGCTTGAAGAGAAGCGCGACTACATTTTGAAGGTTATTTCTATGGAGGAGGAGCGTTTTGACGCGACTGTTGACGCGGGTCTTTCCATTCTTTCCGACCTTATCCGCGGCGCGATTTCGGATCACGCGGACACTATTTCGGGTGATGAGGTATTTAAGCTTTACGACACGTTTGGTTTCCCGATTGATCTTACCCGTGAGATCGCCGCTGAGAGCAATCTTAAGATCGACGAGGAGAAGTTCGTTGAGCTTATGCAGCAGCAGAAGGTTCGCGCACGTGAGGCGAGAGCTAATATTGGCGGTTGGGATGAGTCCTCCAAGTCGCTTCTTTCCGATCTCCCCAAGACCGAATTTACCGGTTACGGCGAGATGAGGAGCGAGGCGAAGGTAATTGCTCTTATCAACGACGAGGGAAGTGTTGACTCGGTCAGCGAGGGTGAATGCACCATCGTTCTTGACCGTACTCCTTTCTACGGAGAGGGAGGCGGACAGGTTGGCGATACGGGTACTATCTACTCCGACAAGTTCCTTGGAACTGTTTACGATACAAAGAAGACTGACGGTGTCTACATCCATCTTTGCACTGTTGCAAGCGGATCTGTTTCTGTTGGTGATGCTGTTACTGCTGACATCAACGATTCGAGGCGTATGGCTACCTGCCGCAACCACTCAGCAGCTCATCTTCTTCAGGCGGCGCTTCGTTCTGTTCTCGGAAACCACGTTGAGCAGGCAGGTTCTTATGTAAATGAGGAGGTCTGCAGATTTGACTTTACTCATTTCGCGGCTCTTACTCACGATGAGATACAGAGAGTTGAGGCTCTTGTTAATATGAACATTCTCGCGGCTAACGACATCGTTACGATGGAAACTGACATTGAAACCGCGAGAAAGAACGGTGCAATGGCGCTCTTTGGAGAGAAGTACGGCAGCGTTGTTCGTATGGTCAAGATGGGCAACTTCTCGACCGAGCTTTGCGGTGGTACTCACTGCAATAACACGGGCAAGATCGGTCTGTTCAAGATCACAAGTGAGTCGAGCGTTGCCGCAGGTGTTCGCCGTATTGAAGCGGTTACCGGTATGGGTGTTCTTGAGCTTATCGCGGCTAAGGACAAGCTTATCGTTGATACTGCTGCCGAGCTTAAGGTACAGAATCCTGCTGATATCACCAAGAGAGCAACTCAGCTTCAGGGTGAGATCGCTTCTATGAAGCGTGAGATCGAGGCTCTTAACTCCAAGCTCGCAGGAAGCAAGCTCGCTGACGTTCTTGCAAGTGCAGTTTCAGTTGGTGCATATAAGCTCGTTACCTACATTGCAGACGGTATGGAGATAGATGCCGCGAGAAGTCTCTCCGACAAGATCAAGGCAGAGAACGACGACACGGTTGCAGTTATTGCCGTTAAGTCGGGCGACAGGCTCAACTTTATTGCGGTTGCAGGTAAAAACGCTGTTGCAGGCGGTGCTCACGCGGGCAAGCTCGTTGGTGCGGTTGCGGCTGTTACAGGCGGTAAGGGCGGCGGACGTCCCGACAGTGCTATGGCAGGCGGACGCGATGCTTCCAAGGTTGCAGAGGCTCTTGAGAGTGCAAAGGCTACTCTTGAAGGTATGCTTAAATAATTTAAGATATATAAAAGAAAACCTGCCGAGTGGCAGGTTTTCTTTATGTTTATTTGAATTGTTATTCGATTATCATGCAAGGAAGTTATAGTTAGGCTTTACGGGTACTCCGCCTTTTTCACTCGACTCGACGATAGCGATGCAAGCGGCGGCACTCTTACCGCCTTCAGCGGCAGTCATCATAAGAGGCTTATTGTTTACGATCGCGTCAACAAATGTTGCGATCTCCTTCTGTGCGTTGTGGTTATTGACCTCGATCTCGATCTCCTCTGCGGGCTTCTTCGTAACTCCTTCCTCGTCAACAGTAAAGAGAGTAAGGGTCTTCGAAGTATTATCACAGATAATTGTACCCTTGGTTCCGTAGATGAGTGTGCGCATTGTATAGCTACGCTTGCATCCCGTGGAAACGAACACTTTACCGATGATATTGTTCGGGAACTTGAGAATAGCTATTGTTGCATCGTCGTAGGGTACCTGGGGAAGGAGCTTATGCGTTCCGTAAGCGCATACCTCCTCGGGATCTCCTGCGATCCAACGGAGAAGATCGACTGCGTGGCATCCGCCACCAATAACACCGTGACGACGGGGATCTGCTCTCCAGATCTTTTCATCTGCAAGGATCTTCATATAATCGTGTGCGTACTCGGACTCAACGAAATAGATCTCGCCTATGGTTCCTGCATCAATTATTTCCTTTGCTTTAACGAAGGAGGGAGTAAAGCGGCAGATCTGACCGCACATAAAGCGAGCGGAGCTTCTTGCCTCTGCCTTCGCGATAGCACAGAGATCCTCGTGATTGAGCGCGAGAGGTTTCTCACAAAGAACGTTCACACCCGCGTCAAGAAATGCAACTGCAAGCTCTCTGTGGAACATATCGGGAACCGCGATAACGACAACGTCAAGACCGATATTCAGCATATCACGGTAGTCTGTGTAATATTTGTCGGGAGATATCTTGTACTCCGCACCGTATTCCTCAACTCTTCCGGGAAGATTGTCGCAGATACCGCCTATCTCGTATCCGTTTGCAATGATTCCGTCAAGATGTCTGAGTCCGAACTGAAGTCCGACTACACCAGCTACGATTTTTCCGTCTTTCATAATAAATGCCTCCTAAAAAAATAGTTTTATTATTTGTATTCGTTTATTGTGGTTTCATTGTAGCAAATAATAGGTTCAATTACAAGACTAAATCAATAAGTGAATTTGACAAATCAATAAAGAATTGTTAAAAAAGGACGATTTTTACGTTTTTTACTTGAAAAAGTCAAATAATTATGTTATGATATCTATAACAAATAAACGCATGCTATTGCGCCGGAAAGTGTAGGTGAGAATACCTTGAATACTTCTAAGATCGAAGAGATACTTCAGAATTTCTACGAGATATCCGGAATGGATATCGCGATACTTAACAGCCGCAACAAGATACTTGCGCGCAGATACTCCGGCGCGCTCTACTGCACCTGCATCCATAAGTCCGAAAAATGCCTTGATCTTTGCCTCGCATCAGATAAATTCGGAATGACGAAGGCCCGCGAGAGCGGAGAGCTCGTTATCTACAAATGTCCATTTGGCATTTATGAGGCTATCATGCCCATCAGAAAAAATGAAGACGTTGTAGGATATCTATTTCTTGGAATGGGTATTGAAGATAACAAGGAATCCAAAAAGGAGCTCTTGACAAAGGCACTTGATCTCTCTCCGACGCTGAATAAAAAAATGATAGAGAAGAGCATACTCAGCATGCCTTCCTATCCTAAGGCAAAGCTTGAGGCTTACGCTTATATGCTACCGATGATAGCAGAATATATTGAGGCGAACAACTTACTTGCCGACGGTGATATGACGATCGGTCAACTGATCAAGGGATACGTCAAGAACAATATTTCCAAGAAAATAACGCTTTCGGACATCAGCTGGCACTTGCACTGCAGTACCGTTACATTGACCGAGCACTTTAAAAAGGAATTCGGCATTACGATAATGGAATACGTGATGAAGAAGAAGATGCAGAGAGCCGAACAGCTCTTGCTGAACAGTGACATGTCAATTCGTGAGGTAAGCGAGGCTTGCGGGTTCCCGAGCATTGAATATTTCTCGCGTAGCTTTAAAAAGCATGCAGGACTGTCTCCTTATGCATGGAGAAGTGCAAATTCAACGCTTACAAAGAATAAAGAAACAAAGTAATACTAATATTGATAAAACACGGCACACTAAAGGGGTGCCGTGTTTTAATTATTTCATTAGCTCATCGGTAAGACGAATGATCTCGGGGGCAATTTTTTTGCGTTTAGCCTTTACTATTACGTTATATATTGGGTATGCAAGACTGTCGATCGCTCCGCCGAACAGACCGATCAGTATACCTATTATCATTGAGTAATCTTTATACGGACCAAGAACCTCTCCAAGCTCTGTCATACAGAGGCTCATTCCGATGCCGAGGATCAAGGTTCCGATCACTCCAAGAATTATCGCGATTGCTTGTGCGCTTTTAGTCACACTTGCATCCAGTCTGCGCAGGCGCGTCAATTTATCTTCAACATCAGAGACGGGGGAGTATTTTTCGCGTATCTTCTTAAGCTCTGCCTGCTCCTTTGCGGAATAGGTGTATGAAAATCCGTTTTTTTCCTGATTATTATCCATTATTTTCCTCTGCCTTTATTGCTTTGATTTTTTTAGTGCCCGAGATTATCATGTATATTGCCATTGCAAGAATGATTGCGACAATACCGCCTCCCGTTGCTCCGAGCATCCATTTCTGTTCAACTGCCGACATTGTTCCGTCACTGAATGCTGTGAGCATCGTTGATTCAAGCGTTAGCATTGATACAAGAGCTGAGGCAAAGCTGATAGCCTTTGAAGCGGAAAAGACCGGGCTATTGTATTTTCTGTATCTCACAATATTCACGATGGCTACGGTGAATGAGGTAAACGTGTATGCAGCCATAGTTATTGCGGTTATCATATGGTGAACGAAGGTCCTGTTCCAATAAACCATAAAGAATACTATCAGCGCCAATGCCAGGTTCATAGCGAGGAATACCCAACCGCATGCGCGGTATTTTTTAAGCTCGGTCTGCATTTTCTCGCCCGGCTGGTATTTTCTGGTATGCAAAAGCAGAACGAAACGCATCACTCCAAGGCAGATGTAATATGCGCCGAGAGAATAGAACCAGAAGGTACTGTGGTAGTATCCGAGCCAGAGCTGGAATACTCCGTACAGGGCATTCCAGGCGAGTGAGCCGTAAAGTGAAAGGTTTACGCGGAGTCTGGCATCTTCTTGAAGCATTTTTGCGTACTTGTTTTCTTCTTTGAACGTCTTGAAAAACTTAATGATATTCGGTATTTTAAAGCACCATATTGTCAACGTATATGCGGCTAAAACGTAGGAAACATAAGCTATCGGCGACTCTGTTCCAACTAAAACCATTGAGCATACAAGTAAAGCCGTTGCTATCGGGATGAGTATAATCATTATCGCAATATGCGGAAAGAGAAGTGCTTTACCGATTTTCTTCCAATCCATTTTTATCCCTCCTGATCTTAACCGTAAAGGTCGTTCCGACACCTACCTCGCTCTCAACTCCGATCTCGCCTTGCATGATATCAACCACTCTTTTGACTAGCGCGAGTCCGAGTCCATTACCCTGTGTTGCGTGCGAGGTATCGCCCTGATAGAATTTTTCAAATATATGTGCGCCGACTTCCGCGCTCATTCCGCATCCCGTATCGGTTATTTTTACGGATGCGTACTCCTCATCAGCGAAAAGCACAAGGCTCACCTTACCTCCCTCATCCGTGAATTTAAACGCGTTTGAGAAAAGATTATTCCAGACCAGCGACAAAAGCTCTGCATCAGCTCTTACAAGTACGTTTTCTGCAATTTCTGTCTCGATATCGATATTCTTTTTCTCCCAGGTGCTTTCATACTGCAAAAGGCACTCGCAAAGCTGTTCGCCGAGGTCAAATGTGGTGACGGTGGGGAATATCTGTTGATTTTCGAGTCGGTTGAGCTTTAGTATATTCGTCATCATATCTGCCAGGCGGCGAGATGAATCTGTGATGGCTCTTGCGTATTCGATCCGTTTTTCTTCCGAAAGATCGGGTGATTGCAATAGTGTTCCGTAATTTCGCATTACTGCAAGAGGTGTTTTCATTTCATGCGAGACATTTGCGATAAAGTCGGTGCGCAACATCTCAACGCTTGAGAGCTCTTCTGCCATAGAGTTGATCGCTTGACCGACCTGATTCATTCCCTCCATACCTGCGCCGTTCATTTCCTTTACGCGCACGGAAAAGTCTCCGTTCATTATCTTCTCTGCGGCCTTGGTGATCATTTTGACGGGTCTGTCGACCATTATTTTACGACGGATAAAATCTATCGTTCTGAAAATCACTGTGATGATAAGGACGTTGACAAAGGTGATCTTTGCCGCCGCGGATATGTTTTCGGGCGTGAATTCGAGTCCCATTGTGTCTGACAGCACGTTCAGAAACAGCATCATACAACACGAAACGACAAATCCAACCGTCAGAAAAAAGAGAAGGAATGCACTGAATTCGCGAAGTAGGGCTTTGAAGGTTATTTTTTTCATTTTATTACCGCCTTATATCCGAGTCCGTGGACGGTCTGTATCTCAAATGAGTCGCAATCCGCGAGCTTGGCGCGGAGCTTGGTCATATACACGTCAACTGTTCTTGTGCTCGTTTGTGTGTCAACGTCCCAGAATTCGTCCATAAGCTGTGTGCGTGTGAAGGTCTTTTTGGGGTAAGAGAGCAGCTTATAGAGAAGGTCGAACTCTCTTGCCGTGAGTGATATTTCCACATCATTGAGTGTTGCGGAGCGTTCATCGGCATCCATAACAAAGCTGCCCACCTCAAGTCTGCGGCTTGATGCTATCTTTGATCGACGGAGAAGGGCCCCTATACGCAGAAACAGCTCGTCAAGGTCTATGGGCTTTATCATATAGTCGTCGATGCCTATGCGGTAGCCTCTTTGCTTTGCAGCAAAATCGTCACGCGCGGTCATAAACAAGATCGGAATGTCAGTATTGAGTGAGCGCACTGTTTTCGCAAATTCAAAGCCGTCGATATTGGGCATCATTATATCGGATACGATACAGTCAAAGGTGGTTTTATACATTTCATCGTATGCGCTTTCTGCATCGAGGCAACCTACTGCCTCGTATCCCGAATTATTAAGGAAAGAGCAGACACTGCGGTTGAGGTCTCTGTCATCCTCTACGATCAAGATCTTAAACATGTTTTCATCCTCCATGGGCGGATTTTGGCTTTTACGGGTATATTATATCATAAATATGACTCGGACTGCTCGCTTGCGAGCAGCTATTGCAATAAATTGGTGTTGTGCTCAGTTCAGCTTCACATTGCATATTATATCACGTAATTGTTAAAGTTTTGTTTGTATTTTTGATTTTTTTTAAAATTCCTCTTATTTTATTGAAAAAGGCAACGCTTATGCGTTGCCTTGAGTTTTATACTAAGCCTGTTTTTTTGAGAATATGTTTACTGATGGCACCCAGTCCGAAAGAGAACATTGCACCGCCTGCAAGCGTGAGAATAACGTGGATCAAGGTTGAATTGAGGGGTGTGATCATTCCAACCATCATAAAGAGCAGCATTCCCGCGCCAAGCGATCCGCAGAGTGCAAGCCATGCCTTCTGTTTTGCCGCTACACTGATGCAAACGAAGATCGGAACGAAAACGAGCATAAGGAAGATCTTTGCGATCATGCACATTACAACGCTTGCGACTGTCATATCGCCCACCATATCGAATGGCAAGCCCGAGATCGCTCCTGCAAGCAGTGCGCCAATAAAATACATAATCAGCATTATTGCACCGCAAACGAAGCCCGAGAGGGTTTTAGAGATAACATAGTCGCCTTTCCTTGCGCGTACTGTGAAGAGATTTTTTGCGTATCCGCTTCTAAAATCCTCGGAAATGAAGAGGCAGATAAAAACTGCAACGCCCATAAACATCATATTTATGTTGCACATTGCCATGACGTCCATTCCTGCGCCCATTGCCGCCATGCCGCCCATTGCGTCGGGGTTGCTCATATCGACCTCGGGCACGCTTGTTGTTGGAAGTGTGCCTATCGACTGCCAGACGCTCTCGGGTCCTTCCATAACCGTCTCTTTGCCTGTTTGGGGGTCAACTGAGACCTGTCCGTCCATCATACAGAGCATTACGGTCATTACTATCGGAATGAGAAGGGAGCAGGCTATTAGAATATAGAAAAGCCTTGATTTGATCATCCTGCGAAGATCGACTTTAAGCATACTTTTTATTCTTTGCGAAATATGTGTTTTTTCAAATCTTACTGCGTTATCCATTCTTATCTGCCTCCTTTCATAAGATCGATATAGTATTCTTCGAGACCGATCTTGTCCGTTTTGATCTCTGTTACGCATATTCCGTTCTCGTAGAGATACGTTACTATCTCCTCGGGAGTTGTTATGTCGTAAACGCGGATGTATTCCGCTTCGTCCTCCTCGACGCGTGAGTATTTGCATCCGAGGAGCATTTTTGTCCTGTTCATTTCGTCGGTACGGAGAGCCACGTAGGTTCTGCAGCTTGCGTCAAGCTCTTCTGCAGTCATTTCCACGATCATCTTTCCGTGACGGATAATTCCGTAGTGAGTTGCTACCTTCTGGAGCTCGCCGAGAAGGTGAGAGGAAACGATGATACTGCGTTTACCGTCTTTTACGATGTCGGTAAAGACCTCACGCATTATTCTCATTCCGTCTGCGTCGAGTCCGTTGAGGGGCTCGTCGAGGACGAGGAGGGTAGGGTCTCCGAGAAGTGCCATTGCTATGCCGACTCGTTGCTTCATGCCGAGCGAGCAATTTTTATATTTATTGCCTGCCGCGCCTTCCATTCTTACAAGCTTCAGGGTCTTTATGACCTCTTCTTCGGCGTTCTTTATCGAGAGGTTTGCCGCCTGGAGCATCATATTATCGAAAACTGTGAGTCCCGGGAAGCATCCGGGAGACTCTATGAGCACTCCGATCTTTGCACGGACATCAGCATCGGTATAGTCCTTTCCGTAGAGCTTTATTGAGCCGCCGCTTGTTGGGATAAGACCGCAGATCATTTTTTCAGTGGTCGATTTGCCCGAGCCGTTTTCACCGATAAAGCCGTAGATCGAGCCCATAGGTACAGTCATTTCAAGACCGCAAACCGCCTGCTTGGCACCGAAATTCTTTGATAAGTTTTTTATTTCAACTGCATTCATAATTTATTCTCCTATTTCTTTCAGCTCTTTGCGTCGATCGCAAAGAGAGGACTCGAATAGCCCAAATTCATAATAACAGATAATTTCATTTCGCGCCTGACCTCTTTTAATATACGTCGCACTTGTTGAGGATGTGGGTTCCCGCTACATTGTAGATCACTGCCCAGGAGAGAGAAACCGAGACACAGGTGATGAGCGCTGTGATATCACTTGCAAGGCACGCGTTGACCGACGCTCCGTAGAGGAAGATGTTGAGGAATTCGGTGGGAATTGCGAGATTTTCAACTATTGCAGCAACACCTATGATAAGAATTCCCGTGCCAAAGAAGAAGGACGATGCGATGGATATTCCAAAGTATTTTCTGAAGATAATATTGAGGAAGGTATAAAGGCTTGCCCAACCGAGTGACATTATCATTTTGCCGAGAATTGCAATGATCAAGGAGCCAATGTTTACTGTAGTATCATAGCCAACGAGTATTCCGGCGACTGTTCCGCCTATAAGATAAGTCAGACACATGCATGCCATTGCAAAGGCACACACGATGCTCTTGGAGATCATATAGTCCTGCTTTTTTGCGTGGGTGGTGAAGAGCTGCTTTACGTAGCCGGACTTATAGTCGTGTCCGATGAATATCGACACCATTATACCGCCAAAAATGAATACCATGTTCATATTTGCATAGTCGGCGATTGTGCGAATTACGTATAGGGATTCTTCAGCAGCTATGATCTGCCATACGTTTGAATAGAGTGGCTCCATGGTGTTGCCGCTTTGATCGGGCATCATTGTCATTGCGGATACCATTGCGGGAATTATTGCCGCGATCGCAAGGAATATGTAAAAGAGGGGAGTGTGGAAGAGGCGATAAAAGTCTACTCCGAGCATTCCTTTTATTCTTTTCTGAAAGCTCGGTGATTCAAAGGTTATCTCGTGTGCCATATTACTTTACCTCCTTTTCTGTATCCTGTGCGCTCATAAGCTCCACGTAATATTCTTCGAGACCGATCTTGTTCTTCTTGATCTCACTTACCACGTGGCCGTTCTCCATGAGATATTCCACGATAGATTTGGTGTCGTCTACGTCATAGACGCGGATGTACTCGTCTTCCTCTTTTACGGTTGCGTATTCCTTCTCAAGAAGTGATCTTGCACCTTCCATATCCTTCGTTTTGAGAGATACGAATACCTGGGCTCTGTTGTCCATTTCTTCAGCAGAGAGCTCCATGATCATTTTGCCCTGACGGATGATACCGTAGTGAGTGGCGATCTTTTCAAGCTCGCCGAGTATATGGGAGGAGATGAGAACTGTACAGCCGTATTTCTTTGTGATATCAACGAGTATTTCTCTCATTATTCTCATTCCGTCGGTGTCGAGACCGTTGATCGGCTCGTCAAGAATAAGGAGCGTGGGGTCACCTAAAAGTGCCATAGCAATTCCGATACGCTGTTTCATACCGAGAGAACAGCTCTTGAATTTTATGTTTGCGTTGTCCTCCATACGTACGATCTCAAGCACGCGGCGGATCTCGTCGTCTGGGTTTTCAATACCGAGGTTTATACATTGCATCATAAGATTCTGATAGACGCTGGAGCCGGGGAAGCATCCTGCATTTTCGATAAGTGCGCCGACTCTTACGCGGACACCCGGGTCTGTGTAATCTCTGCCAAACAGCTTGATCTCTCCGCTATTTGGGACAAGATGACCGCAGATAAGCTTCATTGTTGTAGATTTTCCGCTTCCGTTTTCGCCGATAAATCCGTAGATCGCGCCCTGGGGCACGGTCATATTGAGATGATCTACCGCGTACATCGAACGAAAGCTTTTGGAAAGATTTTTGATTTCGATTGCGTTCATTTTTTACTCCTTTTTAGTCTATAGATAACGCAACACGAGCGAGCCGCATTCTGCGCCTCGCTTATGTTGTATTATTGCTTATTTTTTCTTTACTGCCTCGTAGCGAGCTTGGGCGGATTTGGTTCTGGCTTCAGCTGCTGCCTTTTTTGCATCGCGTTCCTTCTGCATTTTTTCTGATCTCTTGGAAGGAGAGAGGTGTGCCTCATCCCAGGTCTTCTTTGCATCAGCTTTTGCCTTTTTGAATGTATTACGACCTCTGTTTTCTTCAAAACTTGCTTTTGCTTCTGCTTTTACAGCGGCAAATTCCGCTTTATCTACCTCGTGCTGTGCTTTTGCGCTTTCTTTCATGCTCTTGAATGCTGCGACGAGTCCAACTGCTGCCGCGGTAACTCCTGCACCTATTCCCGCTATTATAAGCGGCTTTTTGTTTTTCTTCTCTGCCATTTTATGTTCTCCTCTTTATTATTTTTCGTTAATTTTATCACAGAGATTAAGTATTTTAGAACCATATTTCTTTTTTCTGCTGTTAAGGATGCCTTTATAGATGGGGTAATTAACAAGCGCCAAGAACATTCCAACGATGCCTATAGCGATGCCCGGGATCATAGTGTCGGTCAGACCGAGAAAGGTACCGATATCTGTCATTACAAGGCTCATTCCCGCACCCATTATTACTGCTGAAATACTGCCAAAAACGTAAGAAAAAGCTGCTGCAGGGTGTCTTACCTTTTTGTCTAGATCTCGAAGTGTGTCAAGATCGGTGGTCTCTTTTTCAATGTACTGTGCGCGAATCTTCTGTGCTTTAAGCTGATCGTTCTGGTTCATAATTTCTTACCTCACTATTATTGTTGTATTTTTGTTTGATTGTTGTGGTCTTATTAAATTGTTATCTCGGCTTTAACAGGATTTCATTATCTCGTCGGATAGGCGAAGGATCTCGGGGGCGAGTCTATTGCGTGTCCTTCGCGATATATGCTTATATATGGGGTATGCGGGGAGCATCAAGCAAATCCCGAAGATAGCAAAGAGAAGTGTAAGCCAGTCTGCTCCTGTGAGCACGTCGAGTCCAAAGCAAAGTCCGATGCCGAATACGAGCGCACCGATAATACCGATAGAAAGGCTTTCTATCACACCTGCTATTTGAACACGTGCATCGAGCTTTTTTAACTTGTCAAGCTTGTTTTCCTCGTTTACGATATACTTTTTTCTGATATTTTCGACTTCCTTATTTCTGACTGCTGAATACTGATAGCTAAAAGTGTTGTTTTCCATATTTTCCTGCTTTCATATTTTTCCATTGTGAGTGTATTTTACAACACCGACTTTTTTGTTTTGTTGAAGAATTGTTGCTGAAATGTTATAAAGTTTTTCTTTAAAAGAAAAAAGGGAACGCCGAAGCGTTCCCTTGATTTAATATGTGACTGATATGTATCAAACGATCAGACTCTCTTTGCGAGAACTTCCTTTTCGTACTTTTCGATCTCCTTGAGCCAGCAAGAGCAGCCTGCAACGCCGTTTCTCTCGCAGAATTCCATCCAAACGTCGCCCATAGGAAGTGTTTTGATCTCCTCCTGCATTGCGAGCATCATGGTATAGTTGCCCTCATCCTGATACTTCTTGATCTCCTCGTTGGGAGTAAGAAGGGCATTGAGAAGAGCCTTCTGAACGTTTCTCATACCGATAACGAGTGCGGCTACGCGGTTGATGGAAGCGTCAAAATAGTCTGTTGCGAGGAACACTCTGTCAAGAGCATTGCAACGAACTACCTCCTTCATCATCTCTCTGGTCTCATCGTCGTAAGCTACGACGTGGTCGGAGTCCCAACGGATAGGACGGGTGATGTGGAGCGCGATCTTGTCGGAGAATACGAGGAGCGCGGGGATCTTATCGGAAACTACCTCGGTGGGATGATAGTGACCGTTATCCATAAGAGGTGTGATTCCTCTTGTCATAGCGTAAGCGAGAGAGAACTCCGCGCTACCAACGGTATAAGCCTCAACACCGATACCGAAGACCTTGGACTCAACGGTTACGTATACCTTACTCTTGTCGTATCCGCAAGCGAGGATCTTATCTATAGAGTCAGCGTATCTCTGACGCGGACCGAGTCTGTCTCCGGGGATATCCTTCATACCGTCGCCTGTCCAGATATTCATAACGCAGGGATAGCCTGTCTCGTTTGCGAAGTATTCAGAGATCTTAACGCAAGCGATACCGTGCTTGATCCAGAAGCTTCTGATCTCATCGTTGGGGCTTGAGAGTGTAAGTCCGTCTGCCTTGGGGTGAGAGAAGAAGGTGGGGTTGAAATCAAGTCCGCAGTTATGCTTCTTTGCAAACTCTACCCATCTCTTGAAGTGACGGGGCTCGATGATGTCTCTGTCGATAACCTCGCCGTCCTCTGCAATTGCGTAGTTTGCATGAACGTTTATCTTATGCGTTCCGGGGATGAGCGAAAGTGCCTTGTCGAGATCTGCGAAGAGCTCGTCGGGAGTTCTTGCGCGTCCGGGGTAGTTACCAGTGGTCTGAATACCACCGGAGAGTGCTCCTGTGCCCTCAAATCCGAGAACGTCATCTGCTTGCCAGCAGTGCATAGAGATGCGGATGTCAGAAAGAGCCTTTATAGCAGCTTCTGTGTCGATGCCGTATCTTGCGTATATTTCCTTTGCGGATTCGTATCTTGCGTTTGCCATTTTGTCCTCCAAAAAATTTTTTTATTTCAAACACAGTAATTATACATTATTTTTTATTCTTTTTCAAGGCTTTTGAGGAAAAAATTGAAAATATTATTGAAAAATGTATTCGATAATGTTATAATTAGCACATAGAGCACCAAATTTATGTAAACGTAAAAGAGGACGACAAATGAAGAAGGTTATTATTACCGGTGGCTCGCGCGGTATAGGTCGCGCTTGCGTTGAGCTTTTCACAGAAAATGATTGTGCGGTTGCATTCATCTATTGCTCAAACGATGATGCCGCGCAGGAATGCGCCGACGCGACGGGGGCTTATGCCATAAAGGCTGATCTTTCAGACCCCGAGGAGTCTGAATGGGCATACAACAAGGCTGTCGAATATCTCGGCGGCATTGATATTTTGGTAAATAATGCGGGGGTAAGCTCGTCGGGACTTGTCACTGATATGAGCGATGACGAATGGATGAGGGTGATCAACACCAACCTCTCAAGCGCTTTTTATATGTCACGCGCCGCTTCTCACGATTTTGTCAGACAGCAGTCGGGTGCTATCGTTAATATTGGCTCGGTCTGGGGCAGATGCGGTGCCTCCTGTGAGGTAGGGTATTCTGCATCAAAGGCGGGTATGCGAGGGCTGACGTTATCTATGGCAAAGGAGCTCGGACCTTCGGGTGTACGAGTCAACTGCGTTGAGCCGGGTGTTATTGACACCGATATGAACGCTTGCTACGACGATGACGACATTGCCGAGCTTTGCGAACAGACACCGCTTTACAGAATAGGCGATCCTGCCGAGGTTGCGGAGCTTGTTTATTTCCTTGCAAGTGAAAAGGCTTCCTTTATCACCGCGCAGGTTATTGGAGTTGACGGCGGTTTCGGTATATGAGCGAAAAGAAATTTTTGACCGTTATGGCGGTCTTTGATACCGAAACACAGCTTTTGCTTTCGTCGGTGCAGAATTATCTTATCGATAACATATCCTTAGGCACGCAGACTATGGGTATTCCGTTTCATCTGACTCTCGGGAGCTTTCCCGTTGATGATCTGGAGCAAGTGACAGAAGCAATAAAACGAGTTACAACAGCCTCAAAACCGTTTGACATCTATCTTACGGGATACAATAATTTTGGGCATAAGGTCTTTTTTATAGAACCAGAGATCACAGACGAGCTTATCGTTTTACGAAAGAGCTTTGAACGTGATTATGCAAACGGATATGAATGGGTGCCTCACGCAACGCTTTTCTGCGGAAATGAGAACGAGGTGGGACAAGCAGAAGCAATCGCGCCGAGGCTTGAATTTCCGATAAAAGCCCGAATAGTTGGAATTGAGCTTGGGGAGTTTTTCCCACCGGAGAAAAAGCTCAGAATCGATTTTTAGAACAGGAGCTATATGAAACACATTCTTTTAATTACTACGGGAGGCACTATTGCCAGTGCTGAAGGCGAAAACGGTCTTGCGCCTGCACTGACGAGCGAGGAGCTTATCTCTCACGTCCCCGAGATAGTCAATATCTGCCGTATTTCAACTGTACAGCTTTACAGCCTTGACAGTACGAATATGAGGCCTGAGTTTTGGCTTGAGATTGCAAGATATATTCGCAAGGTCTATGACGAGTACGACGGTTTCGTCATCACTCACGGTACGGACACGATGGCTTATGCCGCGGCTATGCTTCATTACCTTATACAGAACAGCAGAAAGCCTATCGTTCTGACCGGTGCGCAGATACCGATAGAGAAGCGTGACACCGATGCGCGCGAAAATCTTTCCGATGCGTTTATGTATGCAGCTGACGACTCAGCTTGCGGTGTTCATATCGTTTTCGGTGACAAGATCATTGCCGCAACACGTGCAAGAAAGACGAGAACAAAGAGCTTTAATGCTTTTTCAAGCATTGACTATCCCGAGATCGGTTTTATTCGCGGTTCGGTAAAATACTTTATTCGCGAGAAAATTGAGGGCGAGCCTATATTCTTCGACGAGATCGATTCCTCGGTCATCGTTGTTAAGCTTATTCCCGGAATGAGTGCCGATATTTTCGACTTTATTGCAGACAGATATCACGCGGTTATCATAGAGAGCTTTGGTGTTGGAGGTCTGCCTTATTACGATAATGATGAGTTCGTTGAGAAGATAGAAACACTTATCAAAAAGGGCGTTCGCATTGTAATCACAACACAGGTACCGCACGAGGGAAGTGATATGGGTGTTTACCAGGTCGGTCTGCGAATAAAGCAGAAATACGAGCTTCCCGAGGCTTACGACATGACCACCGAGACGGTTGTTGCAAAGGTCATGTGGGCGCTTCCGCAATGCAAGAGTGCGGCTGAGTTTGCAAAGCTGTTCTATACACCCGTTGGAAATGACATAATATAATAAGTACCGTCCGCTGAGGCTTCAGGCTTTGGCGGACGGTTTTTTATTTTGTTTTTCTGTACTGTGCGGGGGTTATTCCTGTTTTTGATCTGAACGTGGTAATAAAATATCCGTAGCTTTGAAATCCGCAGGATGAGGCTATTTCTGCAAGAGGCTTTTTTGTTTGCGTCAGTGCGACCTTTGCTTGTTCTATGCGTGTTTCCGTGAGCTTTTCGACAAAGCTCATTCCAAAGTTTTTACGTATAACTCTGGACGCCTGCCGTGTTGAGATATTGAGCTGCTTGGCATAATCCTCGAGCGATATCTTATTCATATATTCTGACGAAAAGAATGCATCTGTCTCAAGCACAAAATCACCTGTATGCGCCATTCCGTGTTTTCTGTCGTCAAGACACGATCGGCGCAGGATCTCTGTCATTATAAAGGTAAGCAATGCTGTCGTGCATCCAACGTGTCCGTATCTTCGTTCTCTTATTTCTATGGCAAGCTTTTCAAAATAGGGAAGCAGCTCAAGACTCGGGTCACCAATGTGATGCATAGATGCAAGAACGTCGCAAAGTCTTTTGTACGCGCGCTTCTGGACTGCCGGAGAATTATCCGATGGCAAAACCGGGATAAAACGAAGACTGAATTGGGATATTCCGCTCTCAAGATCAACTTTATCCTGGTGGTGATATTCGTTGGGGTGGATCAAATACAGCTCACCAGGTGCTATTGGTACACATCTTTCACCAATAACTATCTCACCGCTTCCCAAAGCGTAATATCTTATCTCATACAGTGAATGATTATGCGGTAGGGCAATACATTCCTCTCCGACTGCGTTTATGTTCTCATCAACACATACGCGGAGCTTTATGTTTTCAACATTTACTACCGTTTCAACAAAATACGGCTTTTTTGACAGAGCCATGGATCTATCCTCCATATTCAAGGTGTAAATCCATTCTATCATACCGGCAGATTAAAATCAATAGAGTTTTGAACAAAAATTCAAAAATGAGCCACGTGTCCTGTTTTTAGTCTCGTTTTTGTATTGATTTTTTAAAAAGAATGTATTAAAATGAATACGGAAATATTGAGAGCAACATACCCCAATGATTCATCCATAATTCGAAAGGAACGGATAACACATGAAAAACGGAATAATTTACAGGGGAGAAAACGAAATATTCAAGTATATAGGTTGGCCTACGGTCTGCCGTGATGAAAACGGTATTCTGTATGCGGCTTGCTCGGGGCATAGGATAAGCCACATTTGTCCGTTTGGCAAGAATTATCTTTTTACAAGCGATGACGGCGGCGAGACATGGTCCTGTCCCGCTGTTATCAATGATACCGCGCTCGATGACAGAGACGCGGGTATCCTCTCGCTTGGAGACGGCAAACTTCTTATGACTTATTTCAATCATCCGAAAAGCTTTTATATTGACAATGCAGAAGCACACGCTAATCACGTGGCAGACAGTGTGTACGTAGAGCTTCATTGGGATCTTTATATGGGCACGATCGAGTATCTAAAAAAAATGCCTGAGGAACGCAATATTTACGGGTCGTTTGTTCGTCTTTCAAATGATGGAGGACGCACGTGGGGAAAGGCGATAAAGCTTCCGATCTCTGCGCCACACGGTCCTATCAAGCTCCGTGACGGCAAACTTCTTTACGTTGGTAAGGAGTTCTATTCGGGTATTGAAGGTGAAAAAGGTGACATTCTTGCTTATGAAAGCCGAGACGGTGGGCATTCATGGGAATTTCTGTCGGTCGTTAAGGACACTGCGGGATATCCCGGTTATGCCTTCACGGAGCCTCACACCGTTGAACTCGAAAATGGGAAGATCCTTTGCGGAATAAGGGTTCAGGAGGGTGACGGCATTACGGTACATATATGCCATTCCCTCGACGGAGGAAAAAGCTGGAGTGAAGTAAAGCCCCTTGGAAACTGCGGTGCGCCGCCTCATTTTCTGCTTCATTCCTCGGGTGCCGTTATCCTTTCTTACGGCAGAAGAAAGGCACCGTTCGGTCAGAGGGCTTTTATAAGCTTTGACGGTGGAGAAACCTTTGATAAAGAGGTGGTTCTGCGCGACGATGCCACTCACGGTGATCTTGGCTATCCCTCGACCGTTGAGCTTGATGACGGCTCTTTGATAACCGTCTATTATCAGAGCGCGAAAAATGACGATCCGTTCAGATCACTACTGTATACAAAATGGAGTCTTGATGAAATATGAAGAATTTAATCTGCGGAGCAACGCTTCTTGAGGTAAATAAGTGTATTGAAGAAAAGGGAAGCATTATCTATTTGCCATCTGGCTCGGGAGATCCGTTTTTGAGAATCGACGGCAATCACTGGCGCGTAAGAACAGTATCTCTCCATGCTTTCAGTGACGACAGCGACACTCTTATTGATGAAAAAGAGAGCCTGGTTTTTGCCAACGGACACAAAGCACCGATCGTGGGAAATATTTTCTTCCTTGACAATCTGTTAAATGGAGAATCATTATTCATTGCATCCGAGACTCCCGATTACGTTGTCAGCACGCTGTATATAAACAAGGGGATGATCTCGCTTTCAAATGAAAACTACGCGATCGCAATAGGTTTTGCAAAGACGGATGATATTGAAAAGACATGCCGTTCATACTACAAAGCTGCTATGATCAACAAGTTTCCGCGCACAATGTCGAACACCTGGGGTGACAGGAACGGATATTCACGTATCTGCCGCGACTTTGTTTTAAAAGAGATCGAGGCTGCAAAGGATATCGGAGTTGACATCGTGCAGATAGACGACGGTTGGCAGACGGGAAACACATACGATCCCGCTATTAAGAACGAAAAGGGAATGCGCCGATTCAGAGGCGATTTTGGGGAATACGGCAAGGAGAAGTTTCCGGGCGGTATGATCGAGATCACACGAGCGGCAAAGGATGCGGGACTGAAGCTCGGTATTTGGTTTGCTCCCGACAGTGAAGATAATTACGCTCTTATTGACAGAGATATTTCCGTACTCAAAAAGGCTTACGATGAGTGGGGAGTCCGATTCTTCAAGCTTGATATGTATTGGATCGAATCAAAGGAAAATCAGGAGCAGTTTCTTAAGCTTTTAAAAGCCGTTTATTCCTTTGGAGACGACGTTGCGGTTCAGCTTGACGTAACACGTGACAAGAGGATCAACTATCTTTGCGGCAAAGAATACGGCAGCATTTTCGTTGAAAACAGATACACAAAGAGCGTGAATGCTTATCCTTACAGAGTGCTTCGGAGCCTTTGGGGATTTTCCAAGTATCTTCCTTCGACGCGTTTCCAGTTTGAGCTTGTTAATCCCGATCTCTTCAAAGAATGCTATGATGAAAACGATGTCTTTGCTCCTTCACATTACGGTATGGATTATCTATTTGCCTCTGTTATGCTTTCAAATCCGCTTTTCTGGATGGAGCTTCAGTTTTTAGCCGAGGAGCGCAGAGGGGAGCTTAAACATATTATGAAGGTATGGAGAAAAATCAGAGGGGAAATAGCTGATGCGGATGTTTCTCCGATTGGTATGCGTCCTGACGGCAGAAGCTTTACCGGATTCAAAATAAAGGGAAAAGAGAAGTCCTATCTTCTTCTCTTCAGAGAGCTGACTGAAAACGATACTTTTTTGTTTGATATTGGTGAAAATATTGAAACAGTCAAAGCTATTATTTCCAATTCAGACATCAAAGCTACTGCTAATAGTAACAAGGTGAGAGTCACATTTGCGAAGTCACGAGCATATACGTTGCTTGAGATCGTTTAGGAGGATAGAATGTTTAAAGGTATAATTCCGGCGCTTGTTACGCCAATAAACGAAAAAGGGGAGATAAACTCCTCTGTGCTTGAAAAGCTGGTAGCTGATCTTCTGAACACCGGTGCGGATGGCTTTTATCTGTGCGGAGCTACGGGTGAGGGGTTGAATCTGACAACCGTGCAACACAAGGAAATGGTAAGACAAACAATAGAGATCATAGGCGGACGGGTTCCTTGCATAGTTCACTGTGCAAGAACGGTATACTCTGAGATGATTGAGCTCGCACAGTATGCACAAAACCTTGGAGCATCGGCAATTTCTGCGATTCCGCCTATCTTTTTCAAATACGACGAGGACGAGATCTATTCTTACTATGAGGGACTTGCTAAAAGCATAGACATCCCGATCGTTATTTACAACAGTCCCGCAGCTGCGGTCGCTTTTTCAAACAGGTTGCTTGACAGACTTTTTTCCATTCATAATCTTACTTCTATAAAATGGACCAATTCAAACTATGCGACGGTGATGAGTGTTAAATCTAGAATACCCGGAGCAAACTTCATTAACGGTCCCGATGAAATGCTTATTCAGGGGCTTTCCGCCGGATGCGATGCGGGAATTGGTACAACGTACAACTTCCTTTTGCCCGAAATAAAGGAGATATACAATGCTTTCACCAGTGGTGATATTGCTAAGGCTCGCGAAAAGCAAGCATTCGTTTCGCGGATTTGTGAGGTGTTTCAAGGCAGAAGTGTTATTATGACAACAAAATTCATTATGTCAAAGCTTGGATATGACGTTTACTATCCTATACATCCAATGAGAAGGTTAAGTGAGAAAGAAGAAACTGATGTTATTTCATTTTTGCGTGAGCAGGGAATGAAAATATAAAAATTCGGCGGTGCTCTTGCACCGCCGTACTGTTTTATTTATTTGCGCTGTTTTTTATTGCCGAAATTACAGCTCTCGGTTTCTTTGCCTTGAAAATTGCGGAGCCTGCCACCACGACGTTTGCACCTGCAGTGGTGAGGATAGATGCGTTATCCGCATTGATCCCTCCGTCGACCTCGATATCAAGGTCTATTCCGCGCTCTGAACAGTATTTATAGAGCGTTGCGACCTTATCTACGGTCTCGGGTATCATAGACTGACCGCCAAAGCCGGGCTCGACTGTCATAATGAGTGCCATATCGATATGCTCGACGAGTGGGAAAAGATGCTCTACGGGCGTTTTAGGTGAAATTGCAAGTCCTGCCTTCATTTCGTAAGAATGGATGAGGTGAATGACCGACATTGGATTCTCACAAGCTTCGTAATGCACGGTGATTATGTCGGCTCCAGCCTTTACAAATCTGTCTATGTAACGCTCGGGGCGCTTTATCATAAGGTGGACATCGAATATCATATTCGTACATTTTCTTATGGATGCTATAAGATCGGGGCCAAACGAGAGATTGGGCACGAACGCGCCGTCCATTATGTCAAGATGAAGATACTGTGCGCCTGCTGTCTCGACCTTTTTTATCTCGGTCGCGAGTGTCGTATAATCTGCGGCAAGCAGTGAAGGAGCAACGTATATCATAGTAAAACCTTCCTTTCCTAACTGTCAAGCTTTTTGTGGAATTACGTTGAATTTTGTCATATCATATAGTATAAGGCAACGCAGGGGGGCGCCTTTTATTTGTTTAAAAACGGGGACGTGTGGAATTTTCGGGGTTGCTCCGCGGCGAACTTATGCTGTTGCGCAGAAATGTGCAACAGCTTTTGTTTGCCTATTCTTCAACAAGCAAACAGACTGCGTGCGCTGAAATGCCGAGCTCCTGTCCTGTAAATCCGAGCTTTTCCTCGGTCGTTGCCTTTACGCTGACGTTTTTTACGTCTGTTTCGAATACGCGTGCAATATTCTCGCGCATTTTCTCAATATGCGGTGCCATTTTCGGCTTTTGCGCGATCACGGTGGCATCGATGTTTCCGATAGAATAGCCGTTTTTCTTCATAACCTCGGCAACTCGCGAGCAGAGGATCATACTGTCTATGTCCTTATACTTGCCGTCGGTATCGGGGAAAAGGTGTCCGATGTCACCAAGAGCCATAGCTCCGATTATCGCATCCATTACGGCATGAAGGAGTACGTCTGCATCGGAATGACCGAGAAGTCCAAGCGTATGCGGTATCTCGACTCCGCCGATGATGCATTTTCTACCTTCGGTGAGGCGGTGGACGTCATAGCCGTGTCCTATTCTCATTTGCCGCTCTCCTCGCTTTCGCTCTTTGCTTTGTCGGCTCTTGCCTTTAAAATCGCTTCGGCAAAGTAAATATCGCAGGGCTCGGTTATCTTGATGTTCTCGCGGCTGCCCTCGACAAGCTTCACGGGAATTCTCAGATGCTCAAGGAGGGAAGCGTCGTCTGTTCCTTCGATCTTTTCGTCCCGTGCAACGTACGTTGCGGCTCTGAACGCATTAGTCTTGAAGACCTGCGGAGTCTGTGCCTGCCAGGTATATTTTCTCTCGGGAGTGCTCTCTATAAATGCACTCTTGTCGCCTATTTTGACCGTATCAATCGCTTTTATTGCGAGTATCGCGCCTCCGTGAAGATATGCTCCGTGACAAGCCTTATAGATCATTTCCTGCGTTACAAGGCACCTTGCGGCATCGTGTATTGCGATATATTTTGCCCTTTCGCTGACCGCATCGCTTCCGAGTCGTGCGGATTCTTGCCTTGTCTCTCCGCCCTCGACAATTTTCAAGGGGTTTTGAAGCTTATACGTCTCGGTAAAACCTTCGTAAAGCTCGATCTCGTCCTTTTTTGCAACTATTACGATTTCATCGATGCAGGGAGACTTATCAAATTCCATTACCGTTCTTGCAACGGCAGGAATTCCGTCTATCTCTATAAACTGCTTGCTTTCGCCCATCATTCGTGTTGACGAGCCAGCGGCAAGTATTACGGCGGAAGTAAAATACTTCTTTTCTGTTTTTCCCGCGACCGCTCGGAGAACCTCGGCGATCTTATGCGGTACGTCATTTCTTTCAGCCATTTTTTACCTCTATTATTTTTTCAGTTATCTTTTTCAACGTCAGCTATCATCTGAACTCGCGCTGTGTGTCTGCCGCCTTCAAATTCTGTATCCACAAAGAGATCGACCATATCGCAGGCAAGTCCTGCGCCAACAACTCTGCCGCCAAGACAGAGGACGTTTGCGTCATTGTGCATTCTTGTCATTCTGGCAGAGAAGGTGTCCGAGCAACACGCCGCGCGTATTCCGTTGTGCTTATTTGCCGCCATGCTCATTCCAATTCCTGTGCCGCAGACAAGTATTCCGCGCTCAAATTCTCCCGACTGGATTCTTGTACAAAGTGCACGTGCGTAGTCAGGGTAGTTACAGGAGTCAGCTGTATAGGTTCCGACGTCTGTTACCTCTATACCTCTTTTACTGAGATGAGATATTATTTCATTCTTCAAATCAAGTCCGCCGTGGTCACAGCCGATTATTATCTTTTTCATAAGTTATTTTACCTCGCTCTCCTGTTTGAGCCTTGCCTGTCTTTCGCGCTCCGCCTGCGAAGGACGGAGATATATAGGGACAAGCTCGCTATCGGTTACGGTTTCGTTATTTTCAAACTTTTTGAGTGCTACCTGCGATACGCTGTACGCGCTCTGATATCTTTGTCTTATGCCTACTTCCTTGACTTCGGTCTTCTTAAATCCGTCTTTCGTTATGCCGTAACCGTCACCGCAGAGAAGTACGGGTAGATCTTTATCTGACAGCTCCTCGTCGAGCTCGGAAATTGAGAGTGCGCGGTCGGGGCAAAGGCGAGTTATCTCTCCGCTCTTTGCCTCAAAAAGTGCATTATATACCTGTCCGCGTCTTGCGTTCATTACGGGGCAGACTATGCCGTCTCTATCCGAAAGATTATATGCGAGTGCTTCAAGCGTTGAGACGGATACGCAGGGCTTATTCTTTCCGTAGGCTATGCCTTTTATTGTAGCCGCGCCAATTCTTACTCCCGTAAAGGAGCCGGGACCTGTACTGCAGGCAAACACGTCAACGTCGTTTACGGTTATCTCTGCCATTCTGAGCGCTTGCTCTACTGCGGGAAGAAGCGTTGCGGAGTGGGTGTTTCCCGTGTTCACCGTTATCTCGGAAAGGAGCTTCTCGCGGTCGCATACGGCAACGGTTGACACCTCCGCTGTACTGTCAAGTGCTAAAATGATAAGCTTTTCTTTTTTCATATCACTAATTTCAGGGTTATCCTTCTGTTGTCTTCAAGATCTGTTTTCTCTATCCTGACCTCTATTCTTTCCTCGGGGAGCGCGTAGGGAATAAGCTCGCACCATTCCGCTATACAGAGATAATCATCTCTGAGATAATCATCGTAGCCGATAGAGTAGAGATCGTCCTCATCCGTCACTCTGTACATATCAAAGTGACATACCTTTTTTATACTGTTGTTATTCGTGCATCTGTACTCGTTCACAAGCGCAAACGTGGGAGATTTCACAGTGGAATTCGGGCAGAGACGGGAGCAAAATCCGCGTACAAAGGCGGTCTTTCCAACACCGAGGTCGCCGTACATCGCAACAAATCGCGGAAGTGTCTCGTCCTCGGTCAAAAGCTGTGCGAGACTGTCTCCGATCTCCTCTGTTTTCTGTACCGAATCCGTGTTAATTACAAAGGGAAAGTCCATATTATTTTTCTTCAAGTGTCTTTAACATTGATTCGATAGCCGCAACAAATCTCTCGTGTCCTCTTATGCTCGACCATATTCTGTTTGCAAATCTTCCTCTTAATAGCTTGGCACAAAGAGTCACCGTCTCGCCTTCGGGTGAAGCCTCATTTACATACTCGACCGTGTTTACAAGAACCGACGTATAGGTGCTCTTCTCGGGAAGTGAATCGAAGGCTATCGCGTGCTCTGCCATACGCTCGATGCAGAGAAGTGCGGACTCTCTGTCTCCTTTGGCAAGATAGAGCATTGCAAGCTGACGGTAGGAATTTGCAAGTCTGTCGTGGAAGAAGAGATAATTGCCGTCAAATACGACCTCGAGGATAGCAACGCCCCTCTGCATGATCTCTATCTTCTGCTCTATACTGTAATTATCGCCAGAAATATCGGGTACACAGGCAATGTTATACATGTGCCACCACATATTATCTGCAAAGTCCATAATATTTTTCTGTGCCTGGTCAAAAGCTACGCTACCCGTAAGAACGGTTGCTTTTACAAGCTCCTTTGAATAGCTCATACTATGGAGCTTTTCGGCTATATCAAGCGCCATTTGCGTATTATCGAGCTGATGCGAATAAATATCGCACATTGTCTTTTTGGTCTCGTCGCGGAGCTCATCGTCTGTGCAATAGTCAAGGATATGATTACACAGCGAGATAGCCTCCATAAGATCGTTTTTATTGGGCTCGCCCTCTGCGTTTATCGCGGAAAGGATCTTTGCAAGCTCGAGCTGTATCTCAAAGGATGAGGGGATCTCCGCATAAGCCTCGCGGAGAAGGGCGAGACATTCGGTAAGCTTTTCTGCCTCGTAAAGAAGCTCGGATTCCTTTAGGTAATCTCTGATCTTGGATTCCTTCTGTACACTGTCGTAGCAGAGAAGCTCGTCCATTCCAACGCCAAAGAAGTCCGCTATTTGCGGAAGTGTCTCTATATCGGGATAGCATATTTCAGACTCCCAGCGCGAGACTGCCTGGGGAGTTACTCCGAGATATGCGGCAAGCTTATCCTGCGTTACGTCGTTGTTTTTTCTTAAAAGTCTTATCTTCTTTCCGATCTTGATTCCTGTCATGCAAAAAGATTCCTTTCGGGATATATAATATTACAGATATATTATACTCCACAAAAAGTCGTATGTCAATATTTAATTTATAAAATGAAACAGTTTGTTGAAAACTTTTTTTGAAAAAGGTCTTTACTTTAGCGCTATAAAGTGGTAAAATATCTATTGGTGCGAAAAAGCATCTGCGCATTCCCTAATTTTTTAAAGGAAGCCGCTACTGCGGCGTAGGATGAAATGAATAACGACAAGAACGAAAACATTGAATTTCTTTACAGAAGTATCATTTGCCTTGACAACGTTGAAGATTGCAAAAGCTTTTTTGAAGATATATGTACCAAAAGCGAGCTTATTGAAATGTCTCGCAGACTGAAAGCGGCAAAAATGCTTTCCGACGGCATGGTCTACTCTGAAATCGCCGCGCAGACGGGTCTCAGCACTGCAACCATCAGCCGAGTTAATCACTGTCTCAAATACGGAAGCAGCGGTTATCTCAACGTGCTGAAAAGAATTGAACTTGAGGATAAAAAACACTGATATATGTATTCCGATTACGATGCGATAGCCTCGGTTTATGACAGTATAAATTCCGAGGTGGATTACACTTCGTGGGCAGATTTTTTTGAGGCCTGCTTCGAAAAATATTTGAAAGAAAAGCCTTCTCTCATTCTTGACCTTGCCTGCGGCACGGGAAGAATGACCTTTGAGCTACATCGACGCGGCTACGACATGATAGGCGCGGATGCGAGCGAGGAGATGCTGTACAAGGCTTACGACAAGGCTTATGATCTTGGGATCAGCAATATTCTGTTTATCAGGCAGGATATGCGCGAATTTGAGCTTTACGGCACTGTTGGGGCGATAAGCTGCTGTCTTGACAGCATAAACTATCTTACAAGCATTGACGATCTCGAAAAATGCTTTTCTTTGGTACACAATTATCTTGACCCGAACGGACTTTTCCTTTTTGACGTTAATACTCCGTATAAGTTTGAAAACGTATACGGAAACAATCACTACATTTTCGAGGACACAGATTCCAACGGTTTGACTGCTTATTGCGGTTGGCAGAACGAATACGACAGGGAAAGCAAACTTTGCAATTTCTACCTGTCGGTGTTCACAAAAAACGAGGACGGAAGTTACTCGAGAAATGACGACGAGCAGACCGAAAGATGCTACTCGAAGATTGAGTTGAGGGCATCTCTCGAAAAATGCGGATTTGAAGTTTTGGGATTCTTCGGCGGATTTGATTTTTCCGAGCCGGAGGACGATTGTGAACGGTGGTACGTCGTTGCAAGAGCAAAAAAGTAAATTAACAAAACGGAGTTTATAAATGGCACAGTCAAAAATCTTACGCGCTATGACAAGTGACGGAAGCGCGAGAATTCACGTTATCAATTCAACCGATATTGTTAACAAGGCTATCGGTTATCACAATACAAGTGCGACGTCTACTGCAACGCTCGGACGCTTGCTGACGGTCACGTCCATGATGGGATGCATGCTTGGTGACAAGGACGATACCATAACCGTCTCGCTCAACGGCGACGGACCAGCGGGAAGAGTGCTGGCGATCAGCGACTACATCGGTAACGTACGCGGATACATTCAGAATCCCGCGGTCGAGATACCGCTCAAATCCAACGGCAAGCTTGACGTAAGCGGTGCGGTCGGTTCAGGCTTCCTCAATATTATCAAGGATATGGGCGAGGGTGAGCCATATAACGGCTCGATCGATCTCGTCTCGGGTGAGATCGCGGAGGACATTACCGCGTATTACGCGCAGAGCGAGCAGGTTCCTACCGTATGTGCGCTCGGCGTTCTCGTTGACACCGATCTTTCTTGCAAGGCGGCGGGGGGAATCATTATTCAGCTTCTTCCTTTTGCCGATGACGAGACAATAACCGCCATTGAAAAGAACGTTCCGCTCCTTTCCAATATTTCGCGTCTTTTTGAAAAGGGAATGACTAACGAAGAGATAATGGCACTTGCAATGCAGGGCATCGAATATGACCTTTTCGACGAGATCGACGTTGACTATCTCTGCACCTGCTCGAGAGAAAGAATGGAGCGCGCGCTCAAGTCTATCTCTAAAGAGGACCTTCGCAAGATGTTCGACGAGCAGATCGCAGAGGGCAAGGCAGAGGAGCTTGAGATACAGTGCAGATTCTGTAATTCCAAGTATGTTTTTACGCCCAATGAGGTGTTGTAATCAATGAAAAATGAGTCCGATGAATCGGACTCATTTTTGTTATAAGAAGAGCTTTCTTAACTGCTTTCCTTCAAGCGCCTTCTCAAGCGTTTGGGGAAGAAGAGAGAAGTCTGCAACAAGTGAATGGGGTTTCTTTACCGGTTCGTCCTGTGTCATTGGTACGAAATAGATATTTTTCCGATTCAGAAGCCTGCCTATGTTCCCGAGATTTGCGCTCATTGCATCGTTTGACGCAAGTGCAATTATCAAGGGGCGGTCGCTACGCAGATGCGCCTTTGCCGCCATACATACAGGGGTGTCGGTTATTCCGTTTGCAAGCTTTGCAAGTGTGTTTCCCGTGCACGGAGCGATAACGAGGGCATCAAGTGACACCTTGGGACCCAAGGGCTCCGCATCGCTAATTGTGTTGATTATTTTTCTTTCGCAGAGCTTTTCTATTCTTTCATTCCATTCGGTATGGGTGCCAAATCTTGTGTCTGTATTATTTGCGTTAAAGCTCATTATCGGCACGATATCACCGTGCTTTTCTTTAAGTAGAGCAAGTGTTTTATAGGACTCTGCAAATGTGCAGAACGAACCGCAGAATGCGTACCCTATCATAGCTTTATCCCCCTTTTCTCAAGTATTTCCGATATTGTTTCGAATATATATTCTCCCGCGCTTATCGGGGCATATTTGCCGGGAAGAGAAGGGGCAGAATGGATCTTTACTCCGCGCTCTCTGGCATAGGTTACGTCTATGCCGCCGGGTGCTGATGCAATTTCGATATATACGGGGCGATTTGTGCTCTCGCAGAGGACTGCTCTGGTAAATATGATCCCGGGAACTGTATTGAAGACGATCTCATTGCTGTCGAATGCTTTTCTCAACAAGCAGATGTCCGTGGAGCGCACTGCGTCATATCCTGACATTGATATCTCGCAGAGTACCTCGTCGCGTCTTGCAGCAACCGTTACTATAGCACCGAGCGCTTTAAGCTTTTTTGCCAAAAGCTTTCCGATACGCCCGTATCCTGTTACAAGAACCCTCATTCCTTCAAGTACTTTTTCACAGTTTTGCATTGCTACCATAATAGCTCCTTCAGCACTTGGAAGGGCATTCAGTTGCTGCAGGCTTTCATTTTTATAAAAATCGATCGTTTCAATTCCGAGCTCGTTTGACTTTTTTGTCATAGATTCGGGGATAAGACCGCCTATTATTGTCACGTTTCCGTTACGGTGCGAAAGTGAAATGATATTGTCAAGCTTTACATTCTGCCTTTTTTCAAATTCTGAGATATTCAGGTTTTCTCCGTCGCGGCTGGTCGGCAAGGGAAGAATAATACAGTTTGAGTCTTTGATCGCCTTTTCACAGGTTGAACACAGTTCGACACCTGTCATTTCCTTTGCAAAAGACTCCAAGCCCATTACTCTCACTGTGTGACCGAGCTCGCGGAGCTTAACTGCCAGGATCGCTTGTCTGCGATCCCCGCCAAGAATTGCAAATGTATGTTTATTTGACATTTTTTGTCTCCGTTCTTCAGAAATAAAAATAAGACGACACGTCTCATTACATTTTATGACAAAATGTCCGAGGGGTGACTTGCAGGTAAAAAAAGTCTTGAAAATACACGATATCGCAATGGTTTTTAACAGTTTGTTAATACAAAGAGTCCGATAATGTGTTATAATAGATAATGTATTATAATGGCATATTGCCTTTATCTTCAGGAGGGAAAAAATGGCTGAACTTAAAATGCTTGCTATCGACCTCGGTGCTTCGAGCGGCAGAGGTATCATCGGTTCCTTTGATGGAAACAAGCTCACTCTTCGTGAAAATCACCGTTTCACAAACGATCCCGTTTTTGTTAACGGAAGATTCACATGGGATATTCTCAGAATTTTCTTTGAGATCAAGAATTCTATCACCAAGACTGTTATCGATAAAGAGGGTATTGCCTCTATGGGTATCGATACCTGGGGCGTTGACTACGCTCTTATCGACAAGAACGGCAGAATGATGGCTAACCCCACTCACTACCGTGACACAAGAACCGTTAATATCACAGACTACGTTCGCAATTTTGTTTCTCCCGAGGAGATATACAGAGTTACGGGTATTCAGGCGGCTGACTTCAACACTATCAATCAGCTCGCGGCTGAAAAGCGTGACGATCCTACGATGCTTGAGAGGGCTGACAAGATGCTCATGACTCCCGACCTTCTCAACTACTTCCTTACAGGTCAGATGGCTACCGAGTACACTATCGCATCGACTGGTATGCTTCTCGATGCTAAAAAGAGGGCCTTTGCTTATGAGCTTACCGATAAGCTCGGCATTGACCGCTCGCTCTTTGCTCCTCTCGTTATGCCTTGCAACGATCTCGGCGGACTTCTTCCTCAGATCAACGAGGAGGTTGGTAAGAACAGCATCAAGGTCGTTAACGTTGCTTCTCACGATACCGCAAGTGCTGTCATCGCGGTTCCCGCAACAAACAAGGACTTCATCTACATATCCAGCGGAACATGGTCGCTTATGGGTGCCGAGATCGACGAGCCCCTTATCGACGACGACACCAGAATCGCTAACTTCACAAACGAGGGCGGCGCTATGGGTACTATCCGCTTCCTCAAGAACATTATGGGTCTTTGGATCATCCAGGAGTCGAGAAGACAGTGGAAGAGAGAGGGTAACGAGTACAGCTTCGCACAGATGGAGGCTTGGGCAAAGGAGGCAAAGCCCTTTGCATCTCTCATCAATCCCGATTACCACACGTTTAATACTCCCGGAAATATGCCTGAGAAGATCAGAGAGTTCTGCCGCATAACCGGTCAGCACGTTCCCGAAACGGTTGGCGAGGTCGTTCGATGCATTTACGAATCTCTCGCTCTCAAGTACAGATTTACCGTTGAAACTCTTGAAGCACTCAGAAATAAAAAGGCATCCATGATAAACGTCGTAGGCGGCGGAACAAAGGATAAATTCCTTTCCCAGATGACTGCAGATGCATGCGGAATTCCCGTTTGCGCCGGTCCCGAAGAGGCTACCGCTATGGGTAATATCGTTATGCAGGCTATCGCAGCGGGTGAGATCAAGGATCTTAAAGAGGCGCGCGAGGTAATTGCTAATTCTACCGAGCTCAAATACTATCAGCCCACAGAGAGCAGAGAAGCGTGGGATGCTGCATTTGAGAAGTTCTGCAAGCTGCAGGAAACGGTTTAATTCAGGATATAAGGATAACCAACGACACATCAAGACACATCAAAGGGAGGATCTAAAAATGAAGGACGCACAGTTTGCAGAGTTAAGCGTGATCGGAATGAAGGGCTGCGAGGCATTCGCACAACAGGTTGACAACTACCTCAAGGAATGGCGCAGACACACCAGCGAGGACACATATCTCGTTGAGGCTCTTTGCCCCAGATTTGGAACGGGTGAAGGTAAGGGTCTTATCCACCACTCTATGAGAGGACAGGACGTTTACATTATTTGCGACGTTTTCAACTACGGTGTCACATACCGCATGTACGGTCAGACAGTTCCGATGAGTCCCGACGATCATTATGCCGATCTCAAAAGAATCATTGCTGCTATCGCAGGTAAGGCAAGACGTATAACCGTTATTATGCCTATGCTTTACGAGGGCAGACAGCACAAGAGATCGACCCGCGAGTCTCTCGACTGCGCTATTATGCTACAGGAGCTCGTCGCTATGGGTGTTAGCAATATCATCACCTTCGACGCGCACGACCCCAGAGTATCGAATGCTATCCCGCTTTCAGGCTTCGATAACGTAAGACCCTCCTACCAGATGATAAAGGCACTTATCAAGAACGTTCCCGACATCGTAATCGACAAGGAACACCTTATGATGATCTCCCCCGATGAGGGAGCTATGGGAAGATGTATGTACTACTCCTCGGTTCTCGGAATTGATATCGGTATGTTCTATAAGCGCCGCAACTATTCCGTAATTATTAACGGAAAGAATCCCATTGAGGCTCACGAATATCTCGGTCAGGATCTCACAGGAAAGGACGTTATCGTTGTTGACGATATGATCTCCTCGGGTGAGTCCATGCTCGACGTTTGCTCGCAGCTCAAGACGAGAGGCGCAAAGAGAATATTTGCTTTCTCCACCTTTGGTCTCTTTACCGACGGCTTTGAGAAATTCGACAAGGCGTACAATGACGGCATAATTTCCAAGGTGTTTACAACAAACCTCGTTTACAGCCGTCCCGGACTTAAAGAAAAGCCCTGGCACGTTGAGGTAAATATGTGTAAGTACGTCTCCTACATTATCGATACACTTAACCATGATGCTACGATCAGCGAGCTTCTTGATCCCGTTAAGAGAATCAATAAGATCGTTGCAAAGCACAGAGCTGAAATGGAATAATTTTAAATTAACGACACCGCAGTGATATCACTCTCTGCGGTGTCGTGGCAAGTTTAGTTTGAAAGGATATTCACACCAGTATGAAAAAAGACAGATCATGTCCTTCCGCATGCGCAAAAAAGACCTCTATCGGAGGTCAGGCGTTAATGGAGGGAATTATGATGCGCGGTCCCGAGCTTACTGCTATGGCGGTGAGAAATACTGAGGGGGAAATGGTAATTGAAAGCTTCCCGACCGAGACCAAAAAACGCGCTAAATTTTTCAAGCTCCCCGTAGTGCGCGGAGTTTTTAACTATATTGACTCTATGGTTCTTGGAATCAAGTGTCTTTTGCGCTCCGCAGAGATCTCGGGTCTTGAAGAGGCTGAAGCAGAGATGGCTCGCGAAAAGGCTGCGAAAAAGGCTGCTAAAGAGGCAAAAAAGGCTGAACGCAAGGGAAACGTTGGGGCAAGCGAGACTAAAGCACAGGATACCATAGAGACTGCGGAAACAGTATCTGAAGAATCAGAAGATGCGGTATCAAACGATAATTGTATTCCCGAAGTTTCCGCAAAGAAGGAAAAAAAAGAGTCCTCTGCGGTTATTGGCGCGGTTATGGGATTCAGTGTTCTTCTCGGAATCGTTTTCTCAATTGCGCTCTTTATTATTATCCCCGCCGCTCTTTATGAGGGTGCAGCATTCCTTATGCCTTTTCTCAAACCCGAGCATCCTGCAACACAGTCGCTTATAAAATCAGTCTTTGAGGGTGTTTTGAAGATAGTTATTCTTGTTGGTTATATGGCTGCGATATCCTTTATGAAGGATATAAAGAGAACGTTTATGTATCACGGAGCAGAGCACAAGGCGATCTTCTGTTACGAGCAGGGACTTGAGCTTACTGTCGAGAACGTAAGAAAGCAGAGAAGATTTCACCCCAGATGCGGCACAAGCTTCCTTATTCTGATGCTTCTTGTCGGTATTTTTGTTTCTTTCTTTATTGATCCGCTTTTCTATCTGATATTCGGATTTGTTCCGATAACGATCATCAGGGTTCTTATCAAGCTTCTTTTGCTTCCTTTGATCGTTGGAATTGGTTACGAGCTTATCAAGATCGCAGGCAGACACGACAACCTCTTTACACGCATTATCTCGGCTCCCGGTGTGTGGCTTCAGCACATTACAACCAAGGAGCCCGATGACAGTATGATCGAGTGCGCTATTGCGTCTCTTGAGAAGGTCATTCCCGAAAATGACAGCGATAAGTGGTAATTTTTTGATTGGAGAAAAATATGGTAGACGTTTCTTTGGGTGCGGAGCTTTCGGTCGACGACGAGTGCAAAAAAACGATCGTTGCATCTGCCAGCGCATTGATAAACGAGCTTTTTGACAAAACAAGCTTGAAAAAGGGTGATATTCTTGTCATTGGTTGCTCATCCTCCGAAATTCTTGGCAATAATATTGGCAAGGGTTCAAGCTATGGGGCTGCAAAGCTTCTTTTTGAAGTTATTTATCCTATTATCAAGGAAAAGGGTGTTTATCTTGCTGCGCAGTGCTGTGAGCATTTGAATCGCGCTCTGATAATTGAAAGAGAATGCGCGGAGAAATATGGATATGAGCCCGTTGCCGTCATTCCTCAGGCAAAGGCAGGAGGTTCCTTTGCAACAGTGACATATCAGAATATGACCGATCCCGTTGCGGTTGAGCACATACGTGCACACGCAGGAATCGACATTGGTGATACGCTTATCGGTATGCATCTTCGCGACGTTGCCGTTCCGATAAGACTCTCCGTGAAAAATATTGGGTGTGCTAACGTTGTTTGCGCATACACTCGCCCGAAATTCATTGGGGGATCGCGTGCAATATACGCTTGAATAATTTACAGGATATTCACATAATTTATATTTACAACTGATATAATATTTGCAGGACATTTGATAAATCAGTCTGTTTGGAGGTGTTTTTATGAGAAAGACACAGTATGTAGTGATTGAAGAAAAAAAGAAGAGAAGATCTCCTCTTAAGGTTATTCTGACCGTTGTTTCTATTGTGGCTGTCATTGCGGCGGCTTATGCCATTGTCTACAAGTTCCTTGAGAATAAATACCGTTCCAAGATCCTTGGAAGGATAGATCTTGACGGGGACGGCGAGGCTGATGCCATTATGCTTGATACTACGGGCAACGGCGAGATCGATACTATTATTATCGATACTCCCGAAGAGGAAGAGGATACCGAGGAATAATTTTTCCCATAAACAAAACAAGAGGACGACTGAGTCGTCCTCTTGTTTTGTTTATGCCATGGCAAGCAGGAGAAATGATACTGTTGTATAGATCGTACCTGCCGCCATAAGTCCTGCAAGAACTATAGCTGTTACCTTTATCCAAAGCTTTCTTTTCTTTTCGCCCATTGTTTTATCCTCCGTTTAAATATCTTCTATACTTAATTGCTGCTTGTTTATGTCTTTATCGCCCAGAAGCACTCCTGTTGCGGGGAGCTTGAGCTTTCTGTATCCCTTGGTATTCTCATACACGCTCTCGAAATCCGATATAGCAGCAGTCAGCTTTTGATTCTTCTTAAGTGTCATAAGCTGAACACCGATTGACGTCTTGGTGCTCTTTATCGGAATGAGCGAGGTCTTGATTATTATTGCTCTGTCCTCACTGGATACGAGCATTATCTCAAACGGGTTTTTCTCCTGCTCTGAGAATACCGCTACGATCGGAGAGGCGGTTGAGAATATACCTTTGAGCTTTCTTCTGATGCTCGACGTCTCATAAGCCTTTTCGGGAATACGTACACCCTTACCGTTTTCAAAGACGAATACGTAATTGTATCCCTCGCGGAACTCGCTCTGTAGAGTCATATAAATTGGCTTTTCACCCGGATCCATCTTGAGCTCGGCAGGGAGGAAATCACCGATGACTGATGCCTTTGTATTTTCAAAGTCGCTGATATTCGCTCTGTAGAGCTGTGCGGCATCTGTAAAGAACATTGCGACATCTTTATTCTCGGCATCAAATATCTGCCTTAAGCTGTCACCTTCCTTAAATCTTTGCTCGTCATTACCCTGGAGAGATTTATACGTTATCTTCTTGAAATAACCGTCACGGGAGAGAACCACCTTACAGGGATAGTTTTCGACGGTATCCTCTTCAACATATTCCTCAATAGTGTCAAGGTGGATGATCTGCGACTTACGGGGCTGACCGTACTTCTTCTTGATATCTGTGAGCTGTTTAGCGATAAGTGCTTTAAGCTTATATTCATCCTTGAGTATCGCCTCAATTTCGGCAATCTGTGCCTTGAGGTCCTCTATCTCAGATATCCTGTTAATAATATACTCGCGGTTGAGGTTGCGGAGCTTGATCTCGGCAATATAGTTTGCCTGGATCTCATCGATACTGAATCCCTCACAAAGATTGGGGATAACGTCTTCTTCTTTTTCGGTCTTACGGATAATTCTTATCGCCTTATCAATGTCAAGAAGTATCTTACCGAGACCGAGCAAGAGGTGAAGCTTATCATTCTTCTTGCCAAGGTCAAATTTAAGTTCTCGGGTAAGGCAGACCTTACGGAATTCTATCCATTCGGAAAGAATCTCGATTACTCCGAGCTGACGGGGCTCTGCATCGATGATGATATTGAAGTTACACTTGAAGGCGCTCTCAAGAGGCGTGATCTTGAAGAGCTTTTGCATAAGCTTATCGGGATCTGTTCCTTTGCGGAGATCAAGTGTGAGCTTGAATCCGTCGCGGTCGATCTCATCGCGGAAGTCAACCACTTCCTTGAGCTTTCCTTCTTTTACGAGAGCAGATATCTTATTGAGTATCTGCTCGATCGTGGTGGAGTAGGGAATCTGAAGAATATCTATGCAGTTCTCGGATGCGTCGTAAGAATATCTTGAGCGGATCTTAAAGGAGCCGTCACCCGTCTCGTAGATCTGTCTCATCTGATCAACGTCATAAAGGATCTGTCCGCCTCCCGGGAAATCGGGGGCTTTTATTATGTCCATTATCTGCTCGACGGTGATATTTGGCTTTTTAAGTATTGCGATCGTTCCGTCACATATTTCGGCAAGATTGAACGAACAAATATCAGATGCCATACCTACGGCAATACCGCTGTTGGGAGTTACCAGGATATTTGGGAAGGTCGTGGGGAGTAACTGGGGCTCTTTAAGCGTTCCGTCGTAGTTATCGACCATCTCGACTGCATTTTTGTCAATTCCCTCGAAAAGCTCTGCACAGAAGCTATCAAGCTTTGCCTCGGTGTAACGAGGTGCCGCAAATTTCATATCCGACGAATACTGCTTACCAAAGCTTCCCTTGGAGTCAACGAAGGGGTGGAGAAGTGTCTCGTTACCTCTTGTAAGACGCACCATCGTTTCATAAATCGACTGGTCACCGTGAGGGTGGAGCTTCATAACCGCTCCAACGATATTCGCGCTCTTTGTTCTCGGACCCTTGAGAAGCCCCATTGTATACATAGTATAGAGGATCTTTCTGTGCGCGGGCTTGAAGCCGTCGATCTCGGGAATAGCACGCGAAACTATAACGCTCATTGTGTAGGGCATATAGTTTTTCTCGATCGTATCGGTAATAAGCTGCGGCAAAACGGGAGCATAGACTATCTGCTTTACTTCATCGTTTTGTTTCTTTTTTCTCGCCATTTATTTTAAACACCTTTCATAAAGTCATCTTTTTCAATTTTAAGTACGGTATGCGCGGCGGCTCTTATCATTCTGTTATACAGAGCAAGTCCCAAGCCTTCTTTGGTTGGCAGATGCGCGTAGATTATCTCCGGGGAAAGTCGGTCACATTTGCGCAGGCTTGAAAACAAGAGTTTGCTGTGTGAAGCAAGATCATTCTTCTCGCCAATCGGTAAAAGGAGCTCGTCACGAAGCTGATCCTTTTCCTCATCGTAACAGATTATTGCGCATTTTTTCGTATTCTGCTCACGTTTAAGAAATTCAAGCACGTCTTCATTCTTTCCGTCGAGAAGCACGAGCGGTGCAGAGGGGGCGTAGTGCTTATATTTCATTCCCGGCGACATCGGGTGCTCGTTTTCACTGAGTGTCCCTTCGAGAGTCGGAGATATCTCAACTCTTTCACAGACACAACAAAGCGCGTCGTATGTTATTGCTCCGGGGCGGAGAAGAATCAGCGAATCTCCGCTCGGAGTGTTTTTTATCAAAACTATTGTTGATTCAAGTCCGATCTCCGAGTCACCTCCGTCGATGATCATATCAACGGCTCCGTCAAAGTCCTCTTTAACGTATTCGGCATTTGTGGCGGACGGTCTGCCCGATATATTTGCCGACGGTGCGGCGATCGGGACTTTTGCACACTTGATTATTTCGTGCGCGATGGGATTGGAGGGACATCTGACAGCAACGGTCTCGAGTCCTCCCGTGGTCTCATAGGGGACCGTGTCCTTTTTGGGCAGGATCACGGTAAGAGGTCCCGGCATAAAGGCTTTCGCCAAATTGTAGTAGGTTTCGTTGGTATGCGCATATTTTTCCGCATCTGAAGGCTCGGCGATATGAATTATCAGGGGATTATCGGACGGGCGGCCTTTGGCGGCATATATCTTCTTTGACGAGCTTGGATTCGTTGCATCTCCTCCGAGTCCGTAAACAGTTTCTGTGGGGATGACGACAAGTCCGCCCTCTCTTATTATCGAAGCCGCATCTTCAATATCGCGGCGTTGAGCTTCAAGGTTGTCTATTTTGATGATCCGGGTATTCAAAATGCGGCTCCTTTCTGATTTTTAATTGTTATTTTCAGCTTTTAGCTTCTCGGCTGTATCGGTAGCAATGAGTGAATCGATCATTGAGCCGATATTTCCGTTGAGAAAATCCTCAAGAGAGTAAAGAGTTACACCGATGCGGTGATCGGTGACGCGGTTCTGCGGGTAGTTGTACGTGCGAATCTTCTCGCTGCGGTCGCCCGTTCCGACCTGGCTTTTTCTGTCGGATGCTACCTTTTCGTTCTGCTCGCGCTGTTTGATATCGTAAAGCTTTGCGCGGAGCATTTTGAGTGCTTTGTCCTTGTTCTTAAACTGCGAACGTTCTTCCTGACACTCGATAACTATACCCGTAGGCTTATGGGTAAGTCTTACGGCGGATTCGGTCTTATTGATATGCTGACCGCCTGCGCCGCTCGATTTACAGGACTCAAAGATAAGGTCGGAGTCCTTTATCTCGATTTCTACGTCCTCGACCTCCGGAAGAACAGCGACGGTTGCGGTAGAGGTCTGTATGCGCCCCTGCGACTCTGTTTCGGGAACTCTTTGCACTCTGTGCACTCCCGACTCGAATTTGAATCTCGAATATGCTCCGTCACCCTCGACAGAGAAGGATATCTCCTTATATCCGCCAAGCTCTGTTTCATTTGAGCTCGCGACAGAGACCTTAAATCCTACAGTTGCGGCATACATTGAATACATACGGTAGAGGACCGCGGCAAAAAGTGCCGCTTCCTCGCCTCCCGCTCCTGCACGTATCTCGACTATGACGTTTTTATCGTCGTTCGGGTCACGGGGAATAAGTAGGACGGTCAGCTCACCCGAAAGAGTTTCAAGACGGGATTTTGCCTCTTTGAGCTCGTCCTGTGCAAGCAGACGCATTTCCTCATCGTCGGTCTCATCGATTATAAGGAGTGCGTCTTCTATATCCTGCTCGCATCTCTTGTATTCGCGGTATTTTTCGACCACAGCTGTGAGCGAGCGGTATTCCTTTATTGCCTTTGCATAAGCCGTAGCATCTGTAATGAGCGCATTATTGTTTGCAAGCTCATACTCAAGCCGCTCGTATTTCTCAACCGTGGCATCTAATTTTTTAAACATATATTATGCTTCAAGGAAAGCGTAGAACGCTTTGTGAGCGGTATATACGTCTGTCTTGGAAACGAGCTCGTAGGGAGCGTGCATCGAGACAACTGCAACACCGAGGTCAACCGTCTCGATATTGTGCTTTGCAATGTACTTTGCAACGGTTCCGCCGCCGCCCTGGTCTGCTTTGCCGAGCTCTGCGGTCTGCCATACAACACCGTATTCCTCGAATATCTTTCTGATCCAGGCGATGTATTCAGCAGGCGCATCGTTTGTGCCGCCCTTACCGCCGCTGCCTGTGTATTTTGACATCGTGATACCGCAGTTGATCTTTGCGGCATTCATAGACTCAAACACGCCTGCAAAATTGGGATCGAAGCATGCGTTAACGTCTGCGGAGAGGCACTTGGAGTTAGCCTTAACCTTATAGATGTTTCCGCCGAGCTCCTCGGTAATAGCTCCGAGAAGGTCTGTGAAGAGGGCAGACTGCATGCCTGTATTTCCTTCGCTTCCTATCTCTTCCTTATCGGCAAGAACGACCATTGCGGTGTGAACGCTGTCGTCAGACTCGAAGAGAGCGGTGAGGGAAGGATATGCACATACCTTGTCGTCGTGACCGTAAGCGGAGATCATGGAGCGGTCAAAGCCTACGTCGTGAGAGTTATCCGCGGGAACTACGAAAATGTCTGCGGAAAGGAAGTCCTCTTCGTCAATTCCGTATTTTTCGTTAAGAATTGTGAGAATATTCATCTTGACCTTATTGGACTCCTCGGTATCAGCAAGGGGACGTGAGCCGAGGACTATATTGAGGCTCTCTGCGGGGATAGCCTGTCCCAAGGGCTTGGAATTCTGATCCTTCGCGAGATGGGGAAGAAGATCGTTGATATAGAATACGGGATCGCCGCATTCGTCTCCTATCTTGATATCAACCGTTGTGCCGTCCTTCTTCGCTACTGTTCCGTGAAGTGCGAGAGGTGTTGCTACCCACTGATACTTACGGACACCACCGTAATAGTGAGTCTTAGCAAAGCAGAATCCGCCCTCCTCATAGATGGGGGACTGCTTGAAGTCAAGTCTGGGGCTATCAATGTGAGAAGCAACGATCCTTACACCGTTGTTGATATCCTCGCTACCGACTCTGACAAGGTAGATATTTCTGCCTCTGTTGTTGTAGTAGAGCTTGTCTCCTGCCTTGATCTTATCACCAAAGGAATAGCTCTTGTAGCCGTATTTCTCCGCAAGTGCGATGGTAGTCTTTACCGCCTCGCGTTCGGTCTTGGAGTTGTCCATGTACTCGCAGTAACCAACGCAATAATCATACGCGGCTTTGATGTCGGCTTCGGTTGCGTTGTCGTAAAAGTTTGTCTTTGAATAGGTAAGCTTGTTCTCGCTCATTTTTATTTTCCTTTCCTGCACTGTGTGCTCATTTATTTTTCGCTATTATAAAGCTCCTTATATTTTTTCAGAGCCTTGTTTACTTTTTTTACGTAGTTCTTCGTTTCCGAAAACTCGTCGGGGATCTTGTCTGTTTTCAGTTTGATCCCGTCGTCGCTGTATTTTTTGTCCCTGAGCCACTCCGAAACATTACCCTCGCCACCGTTATATGCAGCAAGAGCAGTATCCCAATCGCCGAATCTGTTATAGAGGCGCGATAGGTAATATGTACCGTACTTTATGTTGGTCTCGGGATCATACAGCATTCCGATGCCGAGATATTCGCGCAAAATATCATCGGTCAGCCATTCGAAAGTCGCGGGCATCATCTGCATCAGTCCAATAGCGCCTTTTCTTGAGACCGCGGATGAGTCAAATCCGCTCTCGGTCTTGATAACCGCGTAAACGAGATCGACGGGCACTCCGAATTCTTCTGCGTATTGCTCAACAAAAGGAACATACTCCTCAGGCTTTTGATATATGCGCTTTTCAACCGCCATCAATGCTATATCAAATAGAAAGCCAAAGAGAATTGATACGACAAGTACTATAAGAACGATAAGTCCGTAATTAGTCTTTTTTCTTGTTGTTCTCAATCAGATCATCCCCCTTTCGCGCATTATTTCTTCAACCTTAGCTGTGAGAAGGGGAAGATCACCGTCGTTCAAAATTGAATAATCGGTATTATTTATGTAGTATTCGTCTTTCTTTTGGGAGTTGATGCGTCTGAGCGCCGACTCCATATCTATACCGTCTCTTTGCGATATTCTTTCAGCTCTTATTTCTTTGGATGCTATAACCGAAAGAGTAAGATCACATTTTGAGCAAAGGTCGGCTTCAATGAGAAGGGGGGCATCTATAACACACGCTTTTACCTTGTTTTCAAGTGCAGAAAGAGAAGAGTCTATCTCTGCAACAACGTGCTTATGAGTTATTGTGTTCAGAAGGTTAAGCCTTTCTTTATTTTCCTCGCCGAAAACAAGAACAGACAGAGCTTTGCGGTCAAGAGATCCGTCTTTCTGAATTACAGAGCTTCCGAATTCTTTTTCTATCTCACTTGTGCAATCAGAAGGTGCAGAAACCAAGGAGTGATATATTTCGTCTGCATCAAGAACGGGGAATCCGTATTTCTCGTTAAGAATTCGGGAAATCGCTCCCTTGCCGGCACCGCTCGGCCCCGTGATACCTATTACAGTCATATCTGCTCCTTTCTGAAGTTATTTATTCAATGATTATCTCCCTACCCTGAAGGTGAGAAACATGTGCGGCATTAAGGACCTTTTGAACCTCGTATCCATCCTTGAATGAGGGACAAGCCTGATCACCACGGTATATCGCATTTAAAAAGGCATACATTGATCCGATATGTCCGCGCAACCAGCCGTTAGGCGCTTTGGGAGACGGGAAAGCTCCGCCCGGAGCCTCGTAACGTCCGACACACTCGATCCTGGTAAAACCTCTGTCTCCGCCATAAGCTCCGCCGCTTAAGGTTGAGTCGTAGAAACAGAGCCAATCGGGCTCCATAAGATCAAACTTGATCGCACCAAGGGTGCCGTAGACCGAGAAGGTAAGTCCATCGTTTTCGCCTATGTTTATTTTGCCAACGGTTATATTTCCGACCGCTCCGCATTTGAGGGTGGCAATCATGTATGCCGCCTCGTCCGCGTTTGTCTTCCAAATGCCCCCGTCAGCCAACTTGTGCTCGGGAAATGCAATCTGCTCCTTTGAATAGATACTATGGAAATCTCCGCAGAGGTGTCTGCACAGGTCAACGACGTGTGCACCGAGGTCGAAGAGCGTACCCGCTCCGCATACATTTGCATCTTGTTTCCATCCGGGTGTTCTTTCGGGATCAAGGCAACTATTGTGAAGATATTTGAAATCAAACGAAAGTATGCGACCAAGTCTGCCGTCCTCGATAAGCTGCTTTGCACGCTTTATTGCAGACAGATGGCGATTATTGAAAACCATACCACATGTCTGACCGTTCTTTTTATAGGCATCGGTTGCGAGTCTGTCAAGCTCACAAGCCTGCTCTTCGCTTATTGCAAGCGGCTTTTCGCAAAGAACGTGCTTTCCTGAAAGTATTGCTTTTTTTGCACTCTCGTAATGGTAAATGTTTGGAGTGCAAATGTCAACAATATCTATTTGAGGATCGTTTATTATTTCTTCCTCACTGTCGGTCGCAAAGGGAATAGCGTATTTGTTTGCAGCCTTTTTGGCACTTTGCATATTGGAGGTACACACCGCAATATATTTGGCGCTAAAATTACAACCCGAGTAATAGAAGGGAAGCGATGTAACAGAAAACAGATGTGTTTTTCCCATTGAGCCAAATCCCAACAGACCAATTTTGTACTCTTTTTCCATCACTATCCTCCAAAATAAACATATTCATTATATTATAACTCATTTTTGCTTTTTTTTCAAGGGGTAAATCCTAATTATCTTACCTTTTTATAATAAAAAAACATTTTTGATGTTTATGCGAAAATTATATTGACAATCACTTGATTGCGTGATATAATTATAGTACAGCTATGAAGAGGGGGCGAATATATGGCTACATTGAAAAACACTATAAAGCATCACGTCAGAATTCTTGTAATAAAAAAGACTGTTTTTCTTATATGCTTGACCGTCGCGCTTGTTTTATTATCATATTTTTCAAGTTCAAAGGCGATCGTCACCGGTAGCGCGAATTCGCGTTTTTTATACATACTTGGATCGGTGATAGTGACGCTTGGAGTTCTCATTTTAGTCGCGTGGAAGATCCGTTATTTTCACAATCTGCTCGGAAGAGATTGGACGGGAACAGTCATCAGAACGGGAAACGTTGATGTTGGAACCAGGTGGAATAAGGATAATATACGCGGCGTTTCTTCATTCGTTGTTACTGTGCAACTTGAAAACAGCAAGAAAAAAGAAAAAGCTGTCATTTAATTCAAGCAAAATTTCGCCGAGCGTTTACTCGGTTGGGGACAGAATCTATTTCATCAAGGGTACGCGATATCCGATAAATCTGACGCGCGAAGAGGCACAACATATCTGCCCGATGTGCGCAAGAGATAGCTGCTACGGTGACTATTGTCCCGACTGCGATCTAAAATATTGATAAAAATAAATTTGCAACGCAGAAATCTTATTTTTGTGTTGCATTTTTTATTGTAATACTGTATAATATTAGTATATTATATTTAAAGGCGGTTTAGGAATGTCAAAATATTCGATCCTTTTATTTGATGCTGATGCAACACTTATGGATTTTCATCGCTCCGAGCACGAAGCGGTTACAGAGTGTCTTGAGTTTTTCGGTCTTCCGAGCAACGACACTGTTATATCTAAGTATTCCGAAATAAATGCGGGCTATTGGAAAATGCTTGAGAGAGGCGAGATTGAGAAGGAAAAGCTTTATCCGGCGCGTTGGCAATCACTTATTGAATTTTATGGATTTGATTGTAAAGCACAGGATATAAGCGACAAATACATTGAACGTCTTGCAACAAAGTCCTATATGCTTGACGGTGCGCTCGAGCTCTGTCAGAAGCTTTACGGCAAATTTAAAATGTATATCGTAACAAACGGACAGAAGGATATACAGAAAAGCAGACTTTTCCCGTCGCCAATATTCAAATTTTTTGACGGTTGCTTTATTTCCGAGGATATCGGTTATGAAAAGCCCAGTATCAAGTATTTTGAAGCGGTAACAAATCAGATCCCCGATTATGATCCCAGTAAAGCAATTATTATCGGAGATTCGCTTACCTCTGATATGCAGGGCGGAATAAATGCGGGAATCGACACCTGCTGGTATAATCCTACAAAAAAGCCTTTGCCCGATGGTTATAATCTGACCTACGTGGTACACAATTTTGACGAAATGGCGGACGTTCTTTTAAGCTGATCGCCGTCTTACATAGGAGATCGTATGAGTTTTATTGATTTTGGAGAAAAAATAGAAGTCAAAATAAGCGAACCCTTATCCAAGCACTCGACCCTTCGGATCGGCGGCTGCGCAGATTATGCAGTTTTTCCGAAGAACGTTGATGAACTTATTTTTGCGATCAATGTGTGCAAAAATCAAGAAAAAAGATATATCGTTGTTGGAAACGGAAGCAATCTGCTTTTTGACGACCAAGGCTTTTGCGGAGTGGTGATTTTTACGACCAAGATGTGCTCGTGCGAGTATATTCATAGGGACGGTGCGGTCTATTTGAAAACTGAATGCGGCAAGATGCTGACCGAGCTTGCGGGAGAGGCAGGAAAAAAGCACTCGCTTTCGGGTCTTGAATTTGCCTACGGAATTCCCGGAACTGTTGGCGGCGCAGTCTATATGAATGCGGGTGCTTACGGCGGTCAGATGTCCGATGTCATTTTTGAAACCGAGTATTTGGATACTTCCGACGGTACTATAAATATGCTATCAAATGTGGAACAGCGACTTGCATATAGGTACTCGGTGTTCCAGGAGCATCCCGAATACATAATCGTTGCTACAACGCTCAGGCTGACAGAGGGAGACTCGGAAAAGATTTTTGAGCTTATGAATAAGAATATGAGCTCGAGGAAGGAAAAACAGCCGCTTGATTTACCCAATGCGGGAAGTACGTTCAAGCGTCCCGGAGAAAATATTTTCGTTGGTAAGCTTATTCAGGATGCAGGACTCAAGGGCTACACCGTGGGTGGCGCACAAATTTCCGAAAAACACGCCGGATTTACCGTAAATATTGGCGGTGCAACCTCAAGAGACGTTCTCGCGCTTATTGAACACACTAAAACGGTCATTTTTGAAAAATACGGTGTTGTGCTTGAAAGCGAGATAATTTACGTACCGTATAACTAAACGATAAAAGGAAACAAAAATGTCTTTTTCAAAACAGGTTAAAGAAGAGCTTAACAGCATACAGATAAAAGGAAACTGCTGTAAAAAGGCTTATCTTTTCGGTGCCTTGCTTTCCGCGAGCAATGAAGGGGAGAGCATTTCACTGAAGGTATCGGATGACGAAAGTGCGCAAAAGATAATATCATTACTTGGTACGATCTACAAATGCAATCCCGACGTCAAGATCACCAAACGCGGTTGCTTTGAGAGCACGGAGATATCATTTAATTCAAAAAAAATAGGTGAATTTCTTGCTTTTGCGGATAATTTTAGCGATGAATCTTCTATTGACGGTTTGTTTACTTGCAAGAATTGCCATTCTGCTTTTTTAAGGGGAGCCTTTTGCTCATTTGGTAGTGTGAGTGATCCTAAAAAAACATACAGCCTCGAGATGCGTGTAGCTAACTCTGCACGCGCAAAATTGCTTTGTCATATTATTGAGGAGGCTGAAATATCTCCGCCGTCCGCAACTAAAAGAGACGGAGGTATCGGTCTTTTCTACAGAAACGAATCTTCCATTGAGGATTTTATTACCGTTTGCGGTGGGAACAAGTCGCTTTTCGCCTTTTTCGAGGCTTCGCTTGAAAAGGATCTGCGCAATTCCGAGAACAGAGCGACAAATTGCGTGGCGAAAAACATTTCCAAATCCGTTGAGGCAACCGCTCTGCAGATCTCTGCCATTGAGGCATTAAAATCTGTAAATGCATATAATGATCTGCCGCGCGAGCTTAAGCTGACCGCTGAATTACGCGTTCAACATCCCGATATGAGTCTTGGCGAGCTTGCCGAGCTTCACGTTCCCCATATATCAAAGTCCGGACTTAATCACAGACTCACAAAGATTATTGAAGAAGCTAAAAAGCTGAAGCTGATACTATAAAACAAAGGAGGTGCCGTATGGGCGAATTTGTACATCTTCATCTGCACACGGAATACAGCTTGCTTGACGGCGCTTGCCGTATTTCAGAAATCCCCGAGAGAATCAAAGAATGCTCGCAGGATACTGTTGCCATTACCGATCACGGTAACATGTACGGTGTTATTGAATTCTATAAAACCTGCAAAAAGAACGGAATCAAGCCGATTATTGGCTGCGAGGTCTACGTTTCTACCTCGTCAAGATTTGAAAAGAGAGCCAATGTAGATTCATATTACCATCTTGTTCTTCTTTGCAAAAACATGACGGGTTATAACAATCTCATCAAGCTTGTTTCCAAGGGCTTTACAGAAGGCTTTTACTCGAAGCCGAGAGTTGATGAGGAGCTTTTGCGCGAGTACTCCGAGGGACTTATAGCTCTTTCCGCGTGCCTTTCGGGAAAGATACCCAGACTTCTTTCAAACGGCGATTTTGAGGGTGCAAAGCAGACCGCTCTTGAATACTCAAGAATATTTGGAGAGGGAAATTTCTATATTGAGCTCCAGGATCACGGCACAGAGGACACAAAGGTCATTATGCCGCTTTTAGCAAGGCTCGCTCGCGAATGTGGACTTCCCATGGTAGCAACCAATGACTGTCATTATTTACGCCGGCGCGACTCCGAGACGCAAGAGGTCCTTATGTGCATTCAGACGAATACAACTCTTGACAGTCCAAATAAGCCGAGCTTTGACGTTGACGATTATTATATAAAAACAACGGAGGAGATGAAACGCATCTACTCCGAATACGAGGGTGCGATCGAAAACACGGTAAAGATTGCAGAGATGTGCGATCTCGAGCTTGATTTTGGCAAGGTCAATCTCCCGAAATTTCCGTGTCCGAACAATCTTTCTGCTGAGGACTATTTAAGACAGCTTACTTTTGAGGGACTTAAAAGAAGACTTGACCGAGGTCAGATAGCTTTTGAAGATACAGTAGAAAGAAGTGAGTCGGCATACATTGAGAGAATTGAGTATGAGCTTTCGGTTATCAATTCAATGGGATATGCGGACTACTTCCTCATCGTGCAGGATTACGTAATGTTTGCAAAGCGCGCCGGTATTCCCGTGGGTCCCGGACGTGGCTCGGGTGCGGGAAGCATCGTTGCATTTTTACTTGGAATAACAGAGATCGACTCTATCAAGTTTGATCTCCTTTTCGAGCGTTTTCTCAACCCTGAGAGAGTCAGCATGCCCGATATTGATATGGATTTCTGCTACAACCGCAGAGACGAGGTCATCGAGTACGTTGTAGAAAAATACGGCAGAGAATGCGTTTCGCAGATAATTACCTTCGGTACACTTGCGGCGAAGGCCGCCGTGCGCGATTGCGGTCGAGTTATGGGTATTCCGTACGCTGACGTTGACGTGGTTGCTAAAGCGATACCAAACGAGCTTGGCATCACTCTCAAACAGGCTCTGCGCTTCAAGGAGCTCAAAACGCTCTACGAAGGCTCGGAGCAGGTGAGAAAGCTTATTGATACGGCTATCTCTCTTGAGGGAATGCCGAGAAACATATCGGTTCACGCGGCGGGAGTTGTTATTACGGACAAGCCTATCAGCAATTACGTGCCGCTTTCCGTCAGTAACGGCACTCTCGTTACACAGTTCGATATGGATACGATCGCAGATCTCGGACTTTTGAAGTTCGACTTTCTCGCTCTCCGTTATCTTACGATAATCAGCGATGCGGAAAAAGAGGTCAGAGAGCGTTATCCCGATTTTGACATTGAAAGAATACCGTTCGACGATAAAAAGACTTATGAGCTTATCTCACGCGGTGACGCTTTGGGAATTTTCCAGCTTGAGTCTGACGGGATCCGCCAAGTCTTGCAGAATCTCAAGCCCGAGAGCATTGAGGATGTTATTTCGGTAATTTCGCTTTACCGCCCCGGTCCAATGGATTCAATCCCGAAGTTCGTCGAGTGCAGGCACGATCCGTCCAAGATATCTTATTATCTGCCAGAGCTTGAGCCGATCTTGAAAAACACCTACGGTTGTACGGTATATCAAGAGCAGGTAATGAGCATTTTCCGCACGATCGCAGGATACACGTTCGGACACGCGGATATTGTAAGACGCGCGATGTCGAAAAAGAAAGCCGACGTGCTTGAATCCGAGCGAGAAGCTTTTATCAAGGGTGCAATTTCAAACGGAATTGACGGAAACAAGGCAGAGAAGCTCTTTGACGATATGGCAAGCTTCGCAAATTATGCCTTTAACAAGGCACATGCTGCGGCTTACGCGGTCATTTCCTACCGTTCTGCATACCTCAAAGCGCATTACACGGGTGAATATATGTCCGCGCTTCTTACAAGCGTGCTGGGCAATCAGACAAAGGTTGCAGAATATATCACGGAATGCTCCAAATTCGGTATTTCCGTCTTGCCACCCGATATCAACTCCAGCCGCGTTAATTTCAGCGCAGATGCCCAGGACGGAAATATCCGTTACGGTCTGCTTGCTTTGAAAAACGTTGGTAAACAGCTTATCGAGGCTATAATAAAGGAGCGTTCCTTTGGCGGTAGATTTGTTTCATTTGACAATTTCGTTGAACGCATGTGCGCGATAACAGACCTTAACAAGAGACAGATCGAGGCTCTGATCAAGTGCGGCGCATTCGACGGACTTGGCAAATACCGCTCTCAGCTTTTGTCATCTTACGAGACTATAATCGACAACGTCACTCAAAAGACAAAAAACAACCCTGCAGGGCAGATGGATATGTTCGGTTCGGGTGAAATTGAAGCTCCCGAGTTTGACTATCCCGACATTCCCGAGTTTGGTGTGCGCGAGAGGCTGAAGCTTGAAAAAGAGGCTTCCGGAATGTATTTTTCGGGACATTTACTTGACAGCTATTCAAATCACGTCGAGGAGCTTTCTCCTATACGAATTATCGAAATCACCGAAACGGATTCCGACTCATCGCCGCTCTATTCGGACCGGGACAGAGTCAGAATTGCAGGAATAATCACATCGATAACCGTAAAAACCACCCGAAATAATGAGCAGATGGCATTCTTCAAGCTTGAGGACAGGTATGGAGATATAGAGTGCATCGCGTTTGCAAAGACTTACCGCGAGATATCGCACGAGCTTTATATAGACGGTGCTGTATTCGTTGAGGGAACTGTGTCGATCAGAGACGACGATCCGCCTAAGATTATTGTTAATTCGCTTGTCTCGCTTATCGACAATGAAATATATCAAGCGCCTCAAAGTGAAGAAAACACCTTGAACACTGATCATGTAACGGATAACGTTGACGTCTCTGCCTCAAATCCGATGTCTGCGCTCTCTATGTATCTTTCAATGTATGCATCTGCGGGAATGGCTACGAACAACACTTCAAACGTAGTTCACCCCGGAGTTCAGTCTCCCCAAAATGTACAGTCGCAACAACCTTTTAATAATGAACAACAGAGCACTGCTGTATCAAAGATATATCTGCGAGTCAATGACATGGAATGCGCAACGTTCAAGAAGGCGAAAAATCTTGTTGATATTTTCAATGAGGGAAGCGTCAGGGTGATCTTCTACGATATGTCCACCAAGAAGTACTCAGAGTACAGCGAGAGAGTATACTTTACCGAGTACGTTATATCCGAGTTGAAAAATATTCTCGGAAACGACAACGTTGTTACAAAATAAAAAATTATGGGACCGCTCATTGAGAGGTCCCATAGCTTTTGTTATACATTAAGTGTTTTTCTGTATGCGTCAATTCTTGCGTTTGCCTCAGACTCGTTGGGAGCGATTACGAGGAAGTAGAATTTGACTTTAGGCTCGGTTCCGGAAGGACGTACGATAACGACGTCTCCGTTTTCAAGCTTGAAGCAGAGCATATTGGATCTTGGAAGTCCTGTAGGTGTCTTTTCTCCGCTCGCGATATCGACAAATATTTCAGCCTGATAGTCTCCAAAGGTCTTGACGGCGACACCGCCGAGAGAAGCGGGAGTGTTTGCTCTGTATGAGTCGAGAAGCGCCGCCATCTTTGCGGGTCCTTCAACACCTTCCATATATATCTCAACGTTGAATTCACGGCAGAAGCCGTATTTTTCAAAGAGTCCGTCAAGTGCATCGCAGAGAGTCATGTTCTTTGCGTAGTAGTATGCGGTCATCTCGCAGATGAGCATTGAGGCGACCACTGCGTCCTTATCTCTTGCGTACGTACCCTTAAGATATCCGTAGCTCTCCTCAAATCCGAAGAGGAACGAGCCCTCTCCGCTCTTTTCGTGATTCTTAATAACCTCACCGATGAATTTAAAGCCTGTAAGAACGTTGAACATTTCCACGTTGTGAGCCGCGCAGATCTTGGTTACAAGCTCAGTAGAAACGATGGATTTGACGGCGTAGGGAAGAGGCGGCATGGTATTCGTCTCCTCGTATGCGGTGATGATATAGTCAAGAAGAAGTGCGCCCATCTGGTTACCCGTGATAGTGCGGAAGCTTCCGTCCTTTGTCCTCGCCATAACTCCAACACGGTCAGCATCGGGGTCCGTAGCTATGATCAGACTGCTTCCAACCTCGTTTGCAATGTCTATACCGAGCTTGAAAACCTCTGCGTACTCGGGATTTGGCTTCTCTACGGTGGGGAAATTGCCGTCTATCTTAAACTGCTCCTCAACCTTGTAAAGATGCTTGAGACCAATGCGCGAGAGTATCTCGGGTACAAGCTTATGACCCGTACCGTGAAGGGGAGTGTAGACGATCTTAAGCTCGTCTGCCACTGCTTTTACCGCATCGGGATTTACAAGCTGCTCCTGTACCTTTGCAAGATATTTCTCATCCATCTCACTTCCGATCACAGTGATCTTGCCTTCGGCAACCGCACCGTCAAAATCGACTCTCTTTACATCGTTGAAGATATCAAGCTTGCAAATCTCTGAATATACTGTGTTCGCATGCTCGGGGGGAAGCTGTGCACCATCCTCCCAATAAGCCTTATATCCGTTATACTGCTTCGGATTGTGCGATGCGGTGATATTGATACCCGCAACGCAACCCAGCTCACGAATAGCAAAGGAAAGCTCGGGGGTGGGGCGGAGAGCATCAAATATCCAGGTCTTAATGCCTGAAGCTGCCAAAACCTCGGCGGAAACACGAGCAAAGAGCTCGGAGTTATTTCTTGAGTCGCAGGCGATAACAACTCCATCCTGCGCTCTTCCTTCCTTATGAATAAGATTTGCAAGTCCCTGTGTTGCCTGTGCTACGGTATAAACGTTCATTGCGTTCATTCCCACCTTCATAATACCGCGGAGTCCTGCGGTACCAAAGGTAAGACCCGACGAAAAACGGATCTTTATTTCGTTTTCATCGTTTGCAATGTTACGAAGCTCGTTCTTTTCATCGTCCGAGAGCACGTCTGACGCGAGCCATTTTTTGTAGTTCTCGAGGTACTTTTCCATATAGATTCCTTTCAAATTATTTATTTGGTGTATTATACGTATTATTTTCCAGCTATATGCTCCTCAAGCGCAACTGCAAGCTGATCGGGGCAGGAGGTCGACTTGAATCCGCACTTGATTCCACGAAGACGCTTGATAGCCTCCTCAACCGTCATTCCGACAACAAGCGCCGCCACTCCCTGAGTATTTCCGGAACATCCTCCCGTAAATTTTGCATCAACGATTACTCCGTTCTCGATATCCATATCGATCTGTCTTGAGCATACTCCGCGAGTCTGATAAGTAATGTGTTCCATTTTTTTATTCCTTTCAAATGTATTCAATGTTTAAAATCTTTGATAATACCCGATCACCGTGTGGTCGGGGCAGTCAACTGACAGATACGTTGCAAATGTTTTTATATCCGCTCCGTTACTCTCAAAAACGATATTTACGTTTTTTTCGTCACCTGAAAACAACGTATCAATACTGCATACGTTCAATCCGCAAAATTCAGCGGCTGAAATTATATCCTTGATCGACAGATTATCGGTGTCGGAATAGCTTATTTCCAAAAATCTTTGACCGCTTTTTGTTTTTCTCGTTTGAATTGACGCGGCTACAAGCGCATATCGCGTGTAGGTATCTCCGTCTGAGCTCTTAAGATCAAATTCTGCGTTTATCTTTAAATTGTTTGACGTTATCGTTTCATAGAACGACAAAAGTCTCCCGTCCTTACCCGTTTCAATGGGTAAAATACAATATTGCGCGTATCCGGAGAGTACGCTCTCGCACACGTCGGATAAATTATCAAAATAAGCAGCCTTGGCTCCTTCGATAAGATTTGAAAACTGTTCAAAAGCGGCATCATTGAACGAATTTTTCACGTACGCGATTCTTCCCAAAGCCTTTTCTGCTACCGGCGAAGAAGAATAGCTACGCAGATCCTCTGAAAACCTTTCACTGAATATCGCCTTGAAAATTAAAAGCCTTTCTATTACAGAAATACCTGAAAAGAGCATTTTCAGCTCTTTTTCATTGTCATCGAGTACTGATATCGGGGATATTTCGCCATCCGATCGAATTGACAAAATAATGCTTTTTACAACGTCGATATCTCCGCCGTCTTTAATTATTGCGTGTGCAAGCTCGCAGATGTGTGCTATTCTTTTTTCAAACGTTTCGCCGAGCTCCTTTTCAAGATTACGAAGGTTAGATAATACAGTTTCGGTATCTGTCCCTTCAAGCTCTGGTATATCGGAATAAATAAGTCCCATGATCAAAGCGTTTCGAGGATCTTGAAGCTATCAGAAAGAAAGTCCTTCAATTCTTCAGCAGAAAGATGTCTTTGCGATATGAGTGCAAGCTTATAGATAGCACTTGCCATAAGAGATGCTTTTTCTTCGTCATCCGCTCTTACCTCGGATATCTTTTTTACAAGAGGAGACGATGAATTTAAGATCAGTGTATACTCAACGGGGAAGGACTCGCCAACATTCATTCCCATACTTGAATACATCCTCATCATCTCTTCCATTCGCCTTGATTCCTCGGATACGGTAAGAATAGCGGGAACCGATACGTCCTTCAAGCCTTCAAACTTGACCTCAAGCGTCTCGCTCTTGCTTGCTTTCTTGAAGAGATCGATAAGTGTTTCATCGTTCTCGGTGGTCGATTCGTCGGACTTAAGGATATCCGCAACGTCGGAGTCGATCCTCTTATACTTTATCTCCGCATTGATGCTCTCACACATTGTCACAAACTGCGTATCAAGCTGATGAGAGAGAAGCGCGACATTTATGCCCTCGGACTCAAACATCGAGATATACTGCGCCTGTACAGCCTTATCGGTAGCGTAATAAACCGTGTTTTCATGTTTTTCCTTACAATAATCAAGATATTCCGAAAGAGTCATATATGAGCCGTCGACAAGCTCCAAAAGGTATGATGATTTTACTCTGTCATAAAACTTTCTGTCACGAAGGGAAGCGTACTCAAAGAATATCTTGAGCTCACCCCATATCTTCTCATAAGTTTCGCGATCGTTGTTGCAAAGTGAAGTTATCTTATCTGCAACCTTTTTAACGATGTGAGCTGCAACCTTTTTCACGTAAGCGTTATCCTGCAAGTAGCTTCTTGAAACGTTCAAAGGAAGCTCCGGACAGTCGAGAACACCTTTGAGCATAAGAAGAAAATCGGGTATTATCTCCTTTATGTCGTCAGCAACGAATACCTGGTTATAGAAAAGCTTTACCTGTCCCTCATAGGATTCATAATCGTTCATGCGGGAGGGAAAATAGAGAACTCCCTTGAAGTTAAGGGGATAATCCGCATTGATATGAATGTGGAAGAGCGGATCCTTAAAATCGCTAAATACCTTCTTGTAAAAGTCCTTGTACTCATCCTCTGAACAATCTGATGCATTTTTCAGCCATAGAGGTTGGGTGTCATTGATGGGCTTTATCTCTGTTTTTTCTGCTTTGTGATCTGTTTCTTCATCCTTTACGACATCAAAGTAGATATCAACAGACATAAACGAGCAATACTTCTCAAGTATTCCTCTTACCTTGAATTCGTCAAGATAGTCCGCTTCTTCCGATGAAATGTGCATTATAACGTCGGTTCCGTGCGTGTCTCGCTCTGCTTTATCGATCTCATACTCTCCCGCACCGTTGCATACCCAATGTGTTGCAGAGTCGGACGTGTAAGAACGGGTCACAAGCTCGACTTTATCCGAAACCATAAACGAGGAGTAAAAACCGAGACCGAAGTGCCCTATTATTCCGTTGTTCTGATTGTTTTCATCGTATTTCTGAATAAAATCGAGTGCACCCGAGAGTGCGATAGAGCAGATGTATTTCTCAAGCTCTTCCTTAGTCATACCGATACCGTTGTCCGATACAGTAAGCGTTTTTGCATCCTTATCAAGCGTTACTCTGACACTGTACGTCTCGCCGCCGTCGTCATACTGACCAAGGGAGGAGAGTCTCTTCAGCTTTGTGATCGCGTCCGTAGCGTTTGATACAATTTCTCTCAAAAAGATATCCTTTTCGGAATAAAGCCATTTTTTGATTATAGGGAAGATATGCTCGGTCTGGACCGATATACCGCCTTTTTTCATGTTTTGATCGTTCATTGTGTTTCTCCGTTTGATTGTGTTTGTCGATGAATACACCGCTATACATTTTATATTATAATATTTTTTTATCAATAAGTCAAGGGAATTAAACGGCATTGAGACAATTTAATTAAAATTTTAAAATATTCACAAAATAATAACATATAGAATGTATAATTAAAAGGTATATTTATTCGTGAAAGGAAATCCGATATGAAAACGACGGTTAATGCCTATGCCAAGATCAATCTGTTTCTTGATATGGAGTCTGTCCGTGAGGACGGGTATCACAATATAATCAGCCTTATGCAAAGCGTAAGTCTTCACGACACCGTTACCGTGGAATACCTACCTGACGAAGAATACGATATCACAATTTCCTGTTCTGACACAGACGTACCCTGTAATGAAAAGAATCTTGCACACAAAGCGGCACGATTTTTCCCGATAAACACCGGTAGAATATATATTCACATTAAAAAATCGATCCCCATGCAAGCAGGTCTTGCCGGCGGAAGTGCCGACGCCGCCGCTACTCTTATTGCTTTAAACGAACTGACGGGGAACAAAATATCCAAGGACGAGCTGAAGGCGATAGGAAACAAGCTCGGGGCAGACGTTCCTTTCTGTATTGAAATGGGAGCCGCGATCGCACGCGGTACAGGTGACATTCTTGAAAATGTATCATCTATGCCACACCTTCCAATAGTAATTGCAAGAAAAGGAGAGGGAATGTCCACACCTGCGGCTTATCGCTCACTTGACGAAAAGTACGATAGGTTTGAAGGATATATGCCCAAATTTGAGCAACTGGAATTGCTCCTCTCAAACAATTCCGTCAATGAGCTTGCTGAATATACAAAAGGCATGTTCAACATCTTTGAATCGGTCGTGGAGCCCTGCCGCACTTGTGTAACCGAGTTAAAGGGCATTATGATGTCCCACGGGGCACTTTGCGCTATGATGAGCGGAAGCGGAACCTCTGTTTTCGGAGTATTTGCTGATACCGAAAAGGCAGAGAAAGCAGTATCTTCCGCAAAAGAGTTTGGTGCCGTTGCGCACCTGTGCTATCCTTTATAAAAATAAAAGGCCATCTTTAAAAGATAGCCAGTTATATGTAAAAAGTAACCGATATTATATCAGTTGAAATTTGCCTCGAGATAGTTGACAACGTCACCTACGGTGATGAATGAGTGAAGGTCCTCATCCTCAATGCAGAGATCAAACTGCTCCTCACAGATCATAACGAGATCTGCAAGCTCGATAGAATTGATGCCAAGATCGGATGCAAGCTCTGCGTCAAGTGTGATCATATTCTCTTTGATCTGGAGCTCGTTGACCAATAACTCCTTAAACTTCTCAAACATTTCTTTTCCTCCTAAATGTAAAAATATTAAAAATATAACGTTGACTATTATATATGCTTTTTTTAGCTTTGTCAATAGTTTTTTCAAAAAAGTTGTATTTTTTGTCACAAGTTATTGAAAACTGTCAAAAAGGAAGTCTTTATAGTATGGATATATTCTCAAACAGACCTCTTTTCACATCCTGCATGCTGTTTATAGGTTGCTCCGTGTTAGGATATTTTATTCCCGGAAATGCAAAGCTGATCATTATCTCCTTGTTAGCGGTCGGACTGATCGTTTCCTTGGTCCTTATACTCGCTAAACGCTATTCTGCCGAGAGAAAGCATCTTCTGTTATGCACGTCTCTCTGTATTTTAATGGCGACACTATCTTTGACCGGCTCGTTTCTTCATTACGATACAGTCTATAAAAAACGCGCAGAAATGGACGGTAAAACATATAGCGTCGATGCAACGGTCACCTCTGTAATGTCACAAACAAATTTTGTATCAAATTACGTTGTAGAGGTACTTAACGTCAATAACGAAAAGGATACTCACAAAGCATTACTTGTATGTGAGTACTCTGCTGCGTTGCGAACAGGGGACAGAATAACTGTCAATGCCACTGCGTCTCTCCCCAACACAACACCGGGACGATACGACGAAAAGACATCTCTCCACTCTGATAACATTTTCGTTATCTATACCTCGGAAAATGAGGATGGCATAGACGTAGTGGAATACGCTTCGGATGATCTGACATTCGAAGGAATTAACTATGATCTCTCGTCTATTCTTACAAACAGTATTGGAGGCGAGGAGGGAAACCTTGCATCCGCTCTTTTACTCGGAAATAAGGATCTTCTACAAAATGCGACTCAACGAGACTTTCGTCGCGCGGGTGCATCTCATATTCTTGCTTTGAGCGGTCTTCACATGAGCATTATCATGGGCATTGCAATGTTTATTATGAAAAGGCTCACACGAAAAAGATGGCTCATAGCAATTACACTATCGATCTTTGCTGTAGTATACCTCGGAATAACGGGTTTTTCTCTTTCTGCAACGAGAGCAGTGATTATGCTACTTGTTGTCTATCTTTCAATGCTTATCTCGGGCGTACCCGATTCGCTAACGTCACTGTCGATCGCAGGAACGCTTATCATGCTGTTTTCTCCCGGTGCGGTTGCCGATGCGGGATTCTGGATGTCTTTTTCGGCAACTCTCGGAATACTGGTCTTTTTGCCACCCGTCAACGACTTTTTTAATCAGTGTCTATCAAAATACGACGACAAGTTCAAGCACTCGCTATATAAGGCTCTTTTCTCAATAATTACTGCGTTTGTCACCGGTCTTGCCGCCATATTGCCGCTCCTGGCAGTGACCTGCATCTTTACAAAGGAATTATCCTATGCCAGCGCAATATCATCGGTCGTTCTCGCGATTCCGACCACTGTGATCATATTCCTCTCGCTCATTCTTCTTCCGCTACATAATCTGCCGCTTATATCCGAAATAATAGTCAAGGTAATAAAGATCATGTCGAACATTATGTTCGATTGGTGTGCTTACGTCTCCGAAATGGAAGACGTTGTAGTATCTCTGAATTATCCGTTTGCCATACTTATGGCAATAGTGTTGGCTTCAGCATTGCTTTACTCATTCATTATCAAGCGTAACAATCCGTTTACAAGTCTCGTACCGTTTGCTGTTTGCCTCACTCTTTTCATAGGCACGATGGCGGTATATGAGTATCAGAATCAGGACAAGCTAAAGGTATCCTATATCAACGCATCGTCTAATTCGGATATGCTCGTGCTTTCCAACGAACGTGATGTCGTATTCTGCGATATTTCAAACGGAAGCAAGTCAACGTATCGGGTAGCACTGGACGAAATGTACGAGACCCGTGCAACAGAGATAGACGTTATTATGTTGACAAGATACACAAATCAACACAATGCAACACTTTTTTACATCTTTGAGACAAACAGGGTAAGGGAAGTATGGCTCCCGACTCCGCAAAACAGTGACGAATATTCGAAAATGGAGAGACTGTACGAATATGCTGCGCAAAATTCGGTTGATGTTTTTCTCTATGATCTTGGTGACTCCTTGTATGCTTTTGAGCATACTACGATTCAACATATAAACGACTACATTGACCGCTCTACCGTACCCGTTTCAGTGCTCACCGTATTCACGGGAAAGGAACAGCTCACGTATGCCGCTCCCGCATTGAACGAGACTGAAATCGTCGAACAAGCTGAATTTTATTTTTCAAAATCAAAACACGTAATATTCGGTAACAGAGGCCCGAAAACCAAAACCGAATATACCATACAAAATATGGACAAGATACGATCTGTGGCTTTTGCAGATGAGATACGGGCGGGATTCTTCATCATTCCCGAGCGGTCTTTGGCATCATATTACGTAGTATCCGAAGAGATGGAATACTATCTTGACAAATAGGTGAGGTATGAATGAAAATCACTAAATATACTGTTGAAACAGAAAAAATAAATACGCCGCTATCTCTCGCCTGTGTTTCGGATCTGCACGGACGCGATCCGAGTAAAGTAATTGAGGCATTAAGGAGTATGAGGCCTGATCTTATTTTGCTTGCGGGGGACATATTTGAGGTTGCAAATGAATATATGGAAAAACGCAATATCAATGCTATAAAATTCATAGAAGCGATCAAAGATATTGCACCGATCTATTACTGCTTTGGAAACCACGAGGTATATTACTCCCACGCAACCAAGAAGATCAACCGTATTCCAAATTCAGATATTGAAAAAAATAATATTGAAAAAATACTTTCTTTGGGAATACATCTCATAAATGACACTTATGAAGAGGTTTGCATTAACGGTAATACATTGCATATCGGGGGTATTGTTTGTGGGGATGATACTGATCCGGATAAGCATTTTATCCATCCTGATCTCTCCTGTGTTGAAAATCTCGATACTTGCCTCGGCTTTAAAATACTAATATGTCATTATCCGCATTACTATGAGAAATATTTAAAAAATTCAAACCTTGATCTTATTCTTTCGGGTCACGCGCACGGTGGACAATGGCGTATCTTTAACCGCGGAATTTATGCACCTCATCAAGGTCTTTTCCCGAAATACACCTCGGGGATCCACGACGGACGGCATATAATTAATCGCGGTGCAGTTAATAATTCAATGCCAATTCCAAGAATTTTTAATCCGCCTGAGATAGTTGAGATTTTATTGATAAATAAGGACAGGAAGACACGCTGATGCGTGTCTTCCTTATTTTTTCTTTTTTTATTCCGCTTTTCGAGAGATAATATATATATATATATTTTATGAGAGGTGAAAAAAATGAGAAAACACCTTAAAAGAGCATTTATCGTTTTCATAATCCTTTCCTGCTTGATTTCGATCGTCATAATTATCGGTGCGGTTATGCTTTACAGCTTTTCTAAAGATAATGTGAGCGATGAAGTGATAGGATCTTTGCGTTCCGACGGGAAAATAACTTTTTACCGATATGAACGAAACAAGGATGGAGAGATCGTAAACTCACCAATCGAATTCGAGTGTGTATCTGGGAAACGCACGTTCAGCGGAGGTTACGTCACCTTTGATCAGATACCTGATGATTTGATCAAAGCGTTTGTTGCCATAGAGGACAAGCGATTCTATTCTCATTCGGGAATTGACTATCCGAGAAGCTGCTATGCCATATTTAATTACCTTACGGGCGGAAAAAAGTGTTTCGGAGGATCAACGATAACGCAACAGCTCGTCAAAAACCTTACAGGTGACGATCATGTCCTTGTAAAACGAAAATTATCCGAAGCATTCGCCGCTATGGATCTGGAACGCAGATATGACAAAACGGAGATTCTTGAAACCTATCTCAACGTCATAAATCTTGCCAGAGGATGCAGAGGAATTGCAGATGCGGCAATGCTCTATTATTCAAAAGAAGTTAGTGATCTTAATTTGTGTGAGTCTGCAACTATAGCTGCAATAACAAATAATCCTGCCAGATACGATCCGATATCGCATCCGAATGATAATAAGAAAAGGCGGAATCTTATCCTTAAATGTATGCTTGATGCAGGATATATTTCTCCTGAAGAATACTATTCGGCAATCGATGAAGAGCTGAACTTAAATGTCACGGAGGCAGAGAAAAAAGAAAACGTATATTCCTGGTATATCGATACCGTCATTGAAGACGTTATACGAGATCTTTCGGAAAAATATCACGTTTCGCTCAAAACTGCATCTGATATTTTTTATCAAGGTGGCTACAAAATATATACCGCAATAGATCCGGATGTTCAAAACAGTATGGAATCATTCTACACCGATACAAACAATTTCCCCACAGACTCGAATGGCAGGCACCCACAATCTTCAATGATCGTAATTGATCCGTATTCTTCTGACGTGCTAGGAGTCATAGGCTCGATCGGTCAAAAGAAAGGGAATCGCCTGCTGAATTTTGCAACTGCATCAAAACGACCGTCGGGATCGGCAATTAAGCCTCTGTCCGTATACGCACCCGCGCTGGATAAAGGGCTGATACAGTGGTCAACGGTAATAGAAGATTCGCCAATAAGAGAGGGAGAGGGTAAGACTGCCCCCTGGCCCTCAAACGCAAACAATCAGTACGTCGGACGGGTTAATATTGACTACGCAATCCGTAATTCACTCAATACGGTTGCGGTTAAGACACTGCGCCAATTAGGAAATTCCTATTCATTTGATTTTTTAAAAAACAAACTCTTGATCAATTCTCTTGATATGAAAAAGGATATGGGAGATGCGTCTCTTGCTTTGGGTCAGCATAGCACGGGAATCACACTTCGCGAGCTTGTGTCAGCATATTCAATACTCACCGACGGAATAATGAAAAAATCCAGGACCTACTATAAGGTTACAGACTGCAACGGAAAAATAATCCTTGATAATGTTTCGAGTGAAAAACGAGTGATCTCCGAAGAATCTGCCGCTATTATGACCAAGCTTTTACAGGGTGTAATCGAAGATGGAACAGCGTCGTCGACTATCTCGTTGTCAGATATTACAGAAGTAGCGGGAAAAACGGGAACAACTCAATTTACCTTTGATAAGTACTTTATCGGGTATACTCCAACACTGCTTGCAGGAGTGTGGCAGGGATTTGAAATGCCTGCATCTCTCGATTTTATCGGCTTTAATTATTCGTCAGTAATCTGGAATGAAATTATCGGAGATATATACTCAAGCAGTGATCGTTTCACACGACAATCACGGTTTTACGTACCGGCAACCGTACAGAAATTGACCTTCAATGAAGAATCCGGTTTGATTTTGAAAAGCTTTGACAGAGACGAGGTTTCCGACGAAGGCTGGTTCGATATCAGAAAACTATGTAGATGAAATATTCTTTCCTATTTCCTCATATACTGTGTTGATCAAATCACTCTGAAAGGAATATTTCAAGAATGCGTGAAACACATTCAATATTTGGACGCTCCTCAGTTGTATGCGCTTTATTATCCCTCGCTATTTGTATAATATCAAGGATCCTGTTTGACAGTCCTTTGGAGATGCTGCATATCGTAAAGGGAGTAAGGTTGTTACCTCCGTTATGGGTCTACAATCTTCTTTCATACGCGTGGTTTTTCCTTATAGGCCTGTCTGCAGGTGCAATAATTGATAAAACAACACTACGTTTGAATAACGGAAACAACGAAATCTTTGCCTACCGTGGAGGTATATATTTCGTTTTCAGTTTTTTTCTCAGCCTCATTCTGTACCATGTATTTTTTATTATGAGAATGTTATTTCTGTCAACAGTTATGTCTGCAATATGCATGATATGCACGTTTATTTGCGCTGTGACGTGGCATAAGGTCCGTCCAACGACATCAAGCTTTATTATGTTCTGTTTCGGAGTGTGGAATTTTTATTTGTTTTTCGTCTGTCTTTCGGTTTTTTTAAATAATTAAGTTTTTGTTAATGTTTGTAAAAATAGCTATTGACAAAAAAGGAAATGTGATGTATAATAATATGTAATCATATTTTCGTTACCGGAGGATACGTTAAATGAAGAAGTTGATCAGAATTCTTGCTGCAATTATGGCAATTACGGCACTTTCGTGCATTTTTGTTGCTTGCGACAATAAGGATGAGGATGAAGATATTGATCTCCCTGAAAGAGAATTGTATAAAGTTACTGTTTCTTTCCAGATTAAAGGCGCTGACGGCATTACAGTACTTGAAGAAACCAATTATACCTATAAGGGTCATTCCGAGCCTACAATCCTCAATGTTGTCAATAATTACCTCTCCGTAGTAGCTGATTTCACTTGCAAGATTGACAAGAACAATACTATAACTCAGATCGGAGGTATGAAGGCAAATAATAAGGATAATTATTTTGGATTTGTTACAAACGTGGTTGTTAATGAAGAAGATAACAGTGTCAGCCTTAAGGAAATGTCGGCAATCAATCTTAGTTTGGAACAGATCAACAAATATAAGAGCGACAAAAAAATGAGTGATACCCTTTTAATCGACGGAGCGGAGTTCACCATTATTCTTTTGAACCTGGAATAAGATTGATGTAATTTAACCGACTTCTCTATTTGGTACGGTACAGTACGGAGGGAAAGTCGGTTAATTTATATTCAAAAAATCAAAGAACAATAAATAAATATCGACGGAGGAAAAAATGTTAATTTCAATTACTGGAAGACTCGGAAGCGGAAAATCTACAGTTTGCAACATTATGAAGGAAAGATACGGATTTGAAATATTCAGCACCGGAACAATCAATCGTGAATATGCGCGAAGACTCGGCATATCAACACTTGAGCTAAATAAAAGATTGAATGATGATCCTTCGCTCGACCACGAGATCGACGGCACCGTAACAAAACTTTCCGAAGAACGCAAGGATGATAAGCTTATCTTTGACTCTAGAATGGCTTGGCACTTTGCAAAGAATACTTTTAAAATCTTCCTCACAATTGATGCTATGGAGGCCGCTAAAAGAGTTATGCTCAATCAGCGCGGAGCCGAAGAGCACTACGAAACTGTTGAAGAGGCTTGCGAAAAGCTTGTTGAAAGAAGCCGCGTTGAACGTGACAGATTTGTTGATATTTACGGCGTTGATTATTATGATTACAATAACTTCAATATAGTTGTTGATACGACATCGCGCACTCCCGAAGAAGTAGTTGCAATCATAATGGAAAACTATGATGCATATTCTGCTGATACTGCTTCATTCATTTCTCCCAAAATTGTTTAATTTAATATAACGTATTAAAACATAAAACCCGCCAATCGGCGGGTTTTCATTATAAATGGGATAATTATGCGAGCTTTTCGACAGTAGCCTTTACCCATGCAAGAATATCAGCCTTTTCCTCGTCGGTCACCTTGGTATTGAAGAGTCCAACCTTAACGGTCTTAACCTCCTCAAGAACGTTGGTTCCTGCCTCGTGGAGCAGTTCCTTTGTCTTTGCAACGCAAGCCTCGTCGCCTGCGGCAATAATTGCAACGTTAGCTGCTCTTGCCTTGGTAAGCTCGCGTACGAACAGACGATAATCATCAGGAAGATTACCCTTGATCTGTGTTGCTAAGATAAGGAGTCTTTCCTTATCGCAGGAATATGCGGGGGGAATCCTGTCTACAGAATTCACATTAAGGTCGTACTCTGCCTTGATCATCTCAGCGATGGTGCGAAGCTTTTTGTTGTTCTCGGGATAACAGAGAACTCTCATTTTGATTGCCATTGTCATTTCCTCCATCTGCGGTTTTCCGCATATATATTTTTATTTTTCTTTCTATTTGAATTCGATCATGTAGCCGTCATACACCTTGTTTCTCATAATTCTGTATGCGACGCCTTCAAGATCGTTTTTCATTACGTCAAACGCGCGCAACGCGGTAACTATGTATTCGGGGTTGAGATTTTCGCTGCTTCCCGCGGAGAGCACTGCTTTAACCTTGAGACAACCGCTCGCGGATTCAAACTCGATTTTTTTGATAAAATTTGTTATATCAACTTCTTTTTCGCCGGATTTTGATTTTTTCATCATCATGACCGGATTGACGAAAAGGCTTGTGGCCTTGAGTGCTGTGTTTTCGTCTATTCCGTCAGCTTTGAGAGTGATCAAATAGTCGGCGTACGCAATATCAGCAAATCTGGTAGTCGGGTAATAGGCATCAAGAACGTACATCTCATCCGTAAGCTGCTCATTGAGCTGTGACTTGATATCATCAAGCGAGATCTTCCTTTCTATCTTGAGGTCGGCCATTTCGCACATGCTCTCTGTTCCGACTGACAAGGGAAGTCCGAAAACAAGCTTTGCGTGAGGATTAAAGCCTTTTGTGTACCACATTGGAATATTGGCACGGACCAGAACTCTGTGGAAGGTTCTCTGGAGGTCAAGGTGTGAGACGAACTGAAGATTTCCTATCTTGCAGAATTTTATTCTGACCGTTATCGGTGTTTCAAGCATCGGAAGTGACAGTTTTTTTTCACCGGGGGTTATTTTCTTTTCGGACAACACGTTCTTTCACCTCCAAGCTTATTTGCGCCGCATCCCGAGCAATGCTCGCGACAGCTGGGCGTTGTCTGATCCTCGTACGCCTTTTTGCATTCTCTCAAAAGGAAGCTCTTATCAACTCCACAGTCGATAATATCCCAAGGGAGAACCTCGTCGAAGGAATAGCGTCTATTAGCGTAAAATTCGGGATCAACACCGCTTTTCTCAAAAACCGAGATCCATTTATCATAGTCAAAATACTCGCTCCAGGCATCAAATTTGAAGCCTTCTCGGCAGGCAAGCTCAAGAGCGTTGCAAAGCTTTCTGTCACCGCGCGCCAGCACGGCTTCAATACGGCATATCTCCGCATCGTGATGCTGATACTTGATCTTTCTGTCGGTAACGAGCTTTCCGATAAACTCCTGCTTTGATTTGATCGTTTCAAGAGAATCCTGAGGCTCCCACTGGAACGGGGTAAAGGGCTTGGGGATAAACGGCGAAACGCTGAACGTCACCTGCGGCTGTTTTGCACGGTTTCTGTTGGGATTTGCGTAGAATGCTTCAATAACATCCTTGGCAAGCTTTGGAATCGCCGCAAGATCGTCTTCAGTCTCAGTGGGAAGTCCCTGCATAAAGTAGAGCTTGACCTGTGTCTTACCTGCATCAAACGCCACGTTGACCGCCCTCATAAGATCGTCCTCTCTGACGTTTTTATTTATAACGTCACGGAGTCTCTGCGATCCCGCCTCTGGAGCGAATGTGAGCGAAGAAGCTCTTACCGATGCAACCTTTTCCATAAGCTCCTTTGTGAAGCTGTCAACACGCAATGAGGGAAGAGAGAAGCTTACCATATTGTCCTTCGTCCACTCAAGCAGCTTATCAGTAAGCTCGCGAAGTCCTGTGTAGTCACTTATGGAAAGAGAAGAAAGCGATATTTCTTCGTATCCCGTGTTCTCAAATATACATTTGGCTTGCTCGTTAAGCACGTCTGGAGACTTTTCTCTTACAGGGCGATAGATCATTCCCGCCTGACAGAACCTGCAACCTCTGATACATCCACGGAAGACCTCAAGCATTATCCTGTCATGAACTACCTCTGTATAAGGCATTATCGCATAATCGGGGAAAATTGCCTTGTCAAGATCCTCAACGATTCGCTTTGTGATCTTTGTCGGAATATCATCATACACGGGAATATACGCCTTGATCGTTCCGTCCTCATTGTATTCAACGTTATAGAGCGAGGGAACGTATACGCCGGGTATTGTTCTTGCGGCTTCGTGAAGAAATTCTGCTTTTGTATATCTGCCTTCGTCCTTCATTGTGATATACAAGCGTACTATTTCAACAAGCAGGCTTTCTCCCTCGCCTATGTTGAAGATATCAAAGAAATCCGCAACAGGCTCGGGATTGTATGCACATGGACCGCCACCTACAACGATGGGGAATTCCTCTTCGCGCTCGCTCGAGCGGAGTGGTATGCCTGAAAGCTCAAGCATATTAAGCACGTTGGTATATGACATCTCATATTGTAAGGTGAAGCCAAGAAAATCAAAGTCCTTGACATTGTCCTTACTTTCGTGCGCCCAAAGAAGAAGATTATTTTCCTTCATCTTCTCCTGCATATCGACCCACGGGTCATATACACGCTCACACCATATATCATCCTCACGGTTGAGGCACTCATAGAGTATCCTTACACCCAGATTGGACATTCCGATCTCGTAGGTATCAGGAAAAGCGAACGCAAAGCGAGCTTTAACTTTTGATTTGTCCTTGATGATCTGTCCGTATTCACCGCCCGAATAGCGCCCGGGCTTTGAAACTTGTTTTAAAATTGAATTAAGCTTTTCGTTCATTATTATTCCTTAATAAAATAAGACTTTTACTTTCTCCTTATTATTTTGACAATCTGTACTATACTGGGTACAAGAAGCACCGCCGGTATACAGTAGAAAATGATCAACAAATTTATAGGCGGTATCTCCGGGAAAAGACAGCCAAATATAATAAGGCACAAAGCCATCGAAACTCCCACAATTGTTTGGATCCATCTTATTTTTTTGTGTGTTTTTCTGTCGTTTAGTATCTTTTTGGCATAAATGATCACGCGGCAGAGATCATCCGAGGTCGTTGCCACAACGCCCGAATCTGTTGCCTCAGACACAGCACAATTTTCATACAATACAGTTTTTTTAACCGTCAAAGGTGTTGTAATGTTATTAGTTTCAAAATAGCTGTCATTGATTTCGGGCTCGTACGTTCTTACAATGGTCTTAATTCCATTACAATTGAGCCTTCCCAAAGTATCAACGAAGGATTTTTTAACCTTACCTGTAACAATGTATCCAACACGCGGAACTCCATCAAATGCAACATAGATAATTGAACGGTCTGCTCCTTTGATAGCTGTGGTTAATTTCACGTCAGTCTTAACCTTAATGTTGTGAGACATCATGTAATACTTATCGCCCATCAAAACGTTGAGCGAGGAATCAAAATACATATCAATTCCGTTTTCAGATATCGAATTAATAATTAAGCTCCGCTCAACATTCGAGTCATTGTATCTTCCGTCTCGTATGTACTCCGATATGGGTCCACCCAGCATAACAAGGATCCTTTTTGCTATATTGGACCATTTTTGAGCATTTTCCGAATCCTTTCTGGGATTTATCTCGGTCAGAGCAAGAATCTCCAAAACGTCGGTATCTCCAAATGACAGGGATTCGACCTGCGAGTATTCCTCAATCGCGGATGATCCGACAAATGCTCCGTTCATCTTCCTTACTTTTATGCTATTTACATATTCAATCAAGGCGGGGAAGATAACACTAGAGAAGGGGATTGATGCGAGTAAAATCAGCATTACTGAATTTGATCCGTCGATAAGACTACCTGAAATAATTGAAACAGGGATTGCTACAAAAACCGAAATAACAAAAAGAATACACATTATCAGTACTGTATTCGTTTTTGAAGGAAGATTGGCAGAGGTTCTTTTGAAGAACCCGCTCACAATTCTTGTTCGCTTTACTCCATATCTTGCGGTCTTGTCGCTCTTACTTCTGTCAAGCGAATTACATGTGCCAACCTCTTTTTCTGCAACGTAGTACTCATCCTCAAGGGTAATCTGATCAAACACGTCAGACTCTCTGCAGCAGTCAAAATACTCAGCAAAAACAGTAAGAGCCGTAAGCAGAACAACGTATCCCCCCAGCATAAAGTGATTGCCGGTATCAAATGCATCCGGGACGCTGATGTAATTAATAATCGACCATATCAAATATATAAGATAGACACCGTGAGTAAAACATACCCACGAGTACGGACTATTTTCAGATCTGATTATACTTAAAATTCCGATGCGAATTCTTGTCAGTAATATCAGCGAAACCGCAATGAGAATTATCAACTCTGCCATCATCAACGATATGTAATCATCGACAAGTGACATATTGAAGGAAACAATATCTCCAATACTCATCATAACCGCAAAAACGGAAATAATTATGGAAAGGACCAGCAAGCTGACCTTATCCGTTTTGAATTTTTTGGAGATAATATGTTTTTGATCTCGGGATGAATATTCTTTACCTGTAAATCCGTGTATTATCTTGTGCTTTTCAGGAGAGAATTCATTATTTTGTTCAACAAGGACTTCTCTGATATTATTTTCACTGACTCCAAGATCGGTGTTATTACCATATCCAAATTTCATGAAAAGAGAAAGGTCGTGAGAATCAACCGTTTTCTCTTCGGTCGGACCATCTGTTTTGACATCATCAACAGCCACGGAAACATCCTCTTCCGCATCTTGTCCCTGCAAAACCAAATCATTCTGGGGCTTGTAAAATGGCATGGATTCAAGATTTGCCTGGAGTTCATCCGGTGTATATTTTTCTTCATTAAGAATAACGGTAGAAAGATCTTCAATCAGCTCATCCTCATCATCCGAATAAACTAGCTCTTCTTCGACTGACAAGTCTTCATCAGACCAATACTCATCGCTAACTATATCATCTTCATCAAAGAAAGATTTCTCGTTAATCTCCTCGTCTTCCTCAAGGGGTTCTCCTTCGTCAATAACGGCATCAGCGATTTCCTGATCCTCGTTATAGTCTGACAGATCATCATCTATCTCGCGCTCACTGTCCTCATCGGTAAATTCATCGAGTTGCAGTTCAGACTCCTCTGTTTGTTCCAAACCTTGCTCATCTTCAACAGAAACATCTTCGTCAAGGACCGTATCTTCACTATCTGACGGCCATTCATTCGCGCCGTCGTCAGATGCGACCTCATTTTCTGTATCATTGCTTTCACTCTCCTTCACATCATTACGTGATGAAAGTCTGAGCATTGCATTGAGAACGTCATCAACGCGCTCTTCTTCGGTTATTGACGATTCATCTTCGGTCTGCTCCTCGTCGTCATGGGAGGAAAGAGGATCCTGTTCCTCATCCTCGATCTCTTCGGATACAGGCGCGTCAGTTTGCTCAACGACCTCTACCTCTTCGATTTCGTCGATTTCGTCGATTTCGTCGATTTCTTCAATTTCTTCGGGTTCCACGGTTTCCTCAGTTTCCTCAGTTTCCTCAGTTTCCTCGGTTTCTTCCAAAACATCAGATCCGATTTGTGAATTATCGCTTATGCCTTCATCTTCAAACATAGGACTGTCTTTTTCATCCTGCTTAGGATCTTCAGAAGAAAAGATTTTTTCAAGCACGGATACAAGCTCGGCATCCTCGTCTGTTTTTTCTTCTTCAAGCAAGGAGTCCTCAAGCTCCGTATCAACCTCGGTAGCATAAGACCTTTTTAACTGCTCTAATATAGCATCAAGCTCATTTTTCTTTTGCCTACCCATTTGATCCTCCTTACTTTTTATTTTGTTCGATTTTGTCTTGCAGCCTCACAAAGAATTACGGATGCGGCTGTTGATACGTTAAAGGAATTTACCTTTCCGTACATAGGAATAGAAGTTAATGCATCCGAATTTTCAATTACTATCTGTGAAACGCCGTTTCCTTCGCTTCCGAAAACAAGACCGCACGGACCTTTAAAATCAGTTTCATAATAAGGCTTTCCGCCCGCTTCTGCTGCAAAGATCCAAAGACCGTTCTCCTTCAGATAGCGAATCGTGTTCGATATGTTGGCGACCTTTGCAATAGCCATGTGCTCGATCGCGCCCGCGGATGCCTTGGAAACAAGGGGAGTTAATCCTGTTGAACGGCGCTTGGGTATGATCAAGCCGTGTGCTCCGGCACCCTCCGCACATCTGATGAGTGCGCCAAGGTTATATGGGTCGGTAATTCCGTCAGCAATCACAACAAGAGGCGCCTCACCTCGTTCTTTGGCAATGTTGAGGATATCCTCAACAGAGCAGTACTCCTTTTCCGATGCCATAGCAATAATTCCTTGGTGCGGAGCAAATCCGGACATGGAGTCAAGCTTGTTTTTGTCGGTCTCAACTACAGGAATACCTTTTTCTATCGCCATGGCGACAAGGACCACTATCGAACCCTCTCGTTCGCCCTTCTGAACAAGAATTTTATCAACCTCGCGGTCAGACTTTAAAAGCTCGCGGACAGCGTTTCTTCCTATTACGAGTCCTGTATCCTCGCTGTTACCATCTTCCTGCGAATATTTACTTTTGGGTGTTCGATCATAATCAGAATGTAATCTCTGAGAATATCCCGAATTCTTATTTTGTCTGTAATTCTTTTTCTTGTTATTTTCCATTTTACAATTCTCCGTTAAAATCAGCTCCGTTTTTATGCAATATATATTATATTATAACATATTTACTTAATTTTGTATATAGCTTTTTAAAATATTTTGAAATAAAAAAGAAACATATCCGCATTTTGCGAATATGTTTCACTCATCTCCTAAATATATATCATGATCATCCTGCTCGTTATGATGATCCTTATTTTTATTCTTGTTTTTAGTGAATACGACTATTAAAAACACCAACGCAACACCAATTGATGTAAAGGGTGATTTGTCAAGTAAAACAAAGATCAAACTTGAAACGACAGTAGAAGAGATACCTATTATTCCAAGCAATTTATGTCTTGTCAGCAAGCCGACGGCTAAGGGAATAACCCCGCACAGCAAGCCGACCAAAAAACCAAGTAAGTAATCCATTGCGTGCTCCAAAAAAAGTTTATATTATATTTTATATCATTTTTTAGATTTTGTCAATATGAAAAGTGAAAAAAGTCGAAATAAATCTCTGTGTTGTAAAGAGATATGACCCAAAAAGGTAAAAAATAATAAAGATATGGTCAAATATGCAATTGGAAGCATCGGAACGGAGCCGTAGGCGGAGTGGAGAGGCTTCCAATTGCGGCGCGACAGTCAAGCTGTGAGCTT
>JBGUSX010000142.1:0-19789 GCA_045132775.1 Eubacteriales bacterium | reverse complement strand
CCGCCCGCAGCACCCCCCACCCCTACGGTTTTAAAATGCTGTTTGGTTTATAGCCGTGAGAAAATTTAAAATTATTTGCAATTTTTTAAACACCCCCTATAAACTGCAATTTATCACTCCCCTGCACTCTCTTCCCCCTCGGGGACGCGAGGGGGGGACATCCGCAAACGGATGTCGGGGGAGGGGCGGGGGGCGCGGGACGGAACCACTCTCGCTACTCAACGATATAAGAATATCACTGTAAATATCAATTCCCCCATAAATCACAAAGGGCAACCACTTTCGCGGTTGCCCTCTCTGTTAAATTCTATCAATTTTAGCTGCGTTTCCAATAGTACCTACAGTATGTATATGTAAGATAGCTAGCCGCAGTACCAGCATCTGCAAGATCTGAACTCGGTATACTCGTTCCGCTTGTTGCAGTCGATGATGACGAATACCACCACCCGTTCGGATTCTTAAACGTCACACTCGTGAGGCTGTCGCATGCATAGAACGGATACTCTCCTATGCTCGTCACACTATCACCTATTTTCACGCTCGTGAGGTTGTCGCAATATTCGAACGCCCAATCTCCTATGCTCGACACATTGTCGGGTATCTCCACACACGTCAGGCTGTCGCAAGAAGAGAACGCCCTATTTCCTATGCTCGTCACACTGTCGCCTATTTCCACGCTCGTCAGATTGGTGCATTTATAGAACGCCCCATCTCCTATGCTCGTCACACTGTCGGGGATAGTTATGCTTCTGAGCTTTGAACTGCCACTGAATGCAGAGTCCGCTATTATCCTCGTCTCTTCCTTTAATGTAACAACCGCTACCGTGTTATCAAAATCTATAACACAGTTATCAACGTACGATACTCCGTCTATCTTCTCTATCAACTTGCTACATCCGTAGAATGCATCACTTCTTATGCTCGTCACACTGTCGCCTATTTCCACGCTCGTCAGGCTGGTGCAATTATAGAACGCACCACTTCCTATGCTCGTCACACTGTCGCCTATTTCCACGCTCGTCAGGCTGGTGCAACCAGAGAACGCCCCATAACCTATGCTCGTCACACTGTCGCCTATTTCTACACTCGTCAGGCTGGTGCAATCTTCGAACGCATACCTTTCTATGCTCGTCACACTGTCGGGGATAACGACCGATGTTATAGACTTACCTTTAAATGCACTATCTCCAATAACAGTTACAGGAGCACCCTCATATTCATCGGCAATAACGACGTTTGTTGCAGAAGCGGTGTAATCTATAACTTCTGCATACGTTTTGTCTGCGGAAAGTGCATACACAATGCCCTTTGTAGGCTCCACCCGCTGATTGCACACCGTGCATATACCTTCATCATTTGTTGTATGACGTTCCTGCTGATATTTGTCATTGCAATTCGCACATGCAAACCAATGATAATTCTTATCGAATGAATAACTTGATTCAACGTTGTGATTGTTTTCATTTCCGGATACGAATTTAACATCATTACACGAACAGCAGATTATTATATAAAGTTTGTTGTTCTCATCATACAATATAGGTTCTCCATATGAATGTACGTGCTCTTCCTTCTCGGGAAGCTCAACGGGATCAAGCACTGTTCCGTCTGTAAGGATTATAACGAGCCTGCCCTGATCGTCAAACTCGACCTTATCAATGGTTGCACCGGTCTCACCCTGAATACCTTGCTCACCCTGGTCTCCCTTGTCACCCTTTTCACCTTGGATTCCCTGTTCGCCCTGGTCTCCCTTGTCACCCTTTTCACCTTGGATTCCTTGTTCACCCTGGTCTCCCTTATCGCCCTTTTCGCCGTCGGCACCATCTTTTCCGTCAGCTCCGGGCGCACCGGTCTCACCTTGGTCACCCTTGTCGCCCTTGTCGCCCTTTTCACCTTGTTCACCCTTCTCACCGGATGCACCGACAAGAGAGATCAGCCATTCCTCGACGGTTCCCTCATATCCCTTTTCAACGGCAAGCTCGTACGCGCTCTTTCCGTCCGCGCCGTCCTTACCGTCTGCTCCGTCCTTACCGTCTGCTCCGTCCTTGCCCGCAAGAGATGCTACCCATTCTTCAAAAGTTCCGGTGTAGCCCCTCTCGGTCAATTCAACGAATACCTCGTAAGGATCCTTGAATATCTCATCATAATTCTTGTTCTCCTCGCCGCTCTCAACCGAGCCCGCACCCGAACCCGAGGTCTCGCCTGCAGTGTCATTCTCAACAACACCGCCCGAGGGCTTTTCAGCCTCGGTCTCCGAAGGCACTACCGTATCACACCCCGCGAAGCAAGGCAGACACAACGCCAGAACCAACAATAATGCCAAAACTGTCTTTTTCATTTTCCTTTTCCTCCCTAAACTGAAAGAACTTATGTCAATTATAACACCAATATACAGATTAGTCAACTTTTTTCTCAATGTTTTCCTTCAAATATCCTCCCCTCACAGAAAAATAAACAATCCGTTGGGCAACGTCTCTTTGCTTACTTTCCTTCGTTGTTGCAGGAAAGTAACGTAAAATGTTTTCATTTCCAATGTTTTCGTAAAAAAACCGCCCCACAGGAACCCCGCGGAGCGTATTTTCCACCATAAAATTTGACAAATTACAAACGAAAGTTAAAAGCGAAACCCTGTTATAATGTCCTATATTACAGTATTACTGAGCGTTGCGTCTTGCTTCGAAGCACGCGCTGCAGTAAACGGGTCTGTCGCTGGAAGGCTGGAATGTAAGCTTAGCCTCGCCACCGCACTCAGAGCAGGTAGCGATAAAGTACTGACGCTCGCCTCTCTCTGCGTTCTTTCTCTTGTCGCGGCAAGCCTTGCAGCACTTAGGCTGATTCTTGAAGCCCTTTTCAGCATAGAACTGCTGCTCGCCCGCTGTGAATACAAATTCCTCTCCGCAATCTCTGCATGTGAGGGTTATGTCTTCATAAACGACCTCTTCAGCATTCTCTACTTTTACTTCGTTTTCACACATGGTTGTTTTACCTCGCTTTAGTTATGTAAGTTAGTTAGTTTTTGCACGTTCCGCTTTTATAACGTGCATATATAAAATCTCCAAGTAGGAGCTTTTACCATAATTATTTTTCGGGAATGATACCCCTCAGCTTCCGTCTTATTCGGTATATCGCATTGTGCACGGACCTGTCGGACGAACCGATCCTCAAAGCAATATCCTTGGCAGACAGCCCGGCAACGTAAAGCCACCAGACGCGCTTTTCAAATCGGGAAAGAACGGAATTTATCCTCCGCGCAAGATCGGTAGCACTCTCTCTTGCAACGATAGCATCAATAAGATCGACCTCTCCATCCACTTCACTGCCCTCGCCAAGCGTGTCAAGGGACACACTGGTAAGCCTGGTGCGCCTCTCAAATGCGCGCCTGTAGGAGATCAGGGCGTTGTCAACACATATCCGCGCATACAACCCGAATTCAATGCCCTCAATAGCAAGATCGTATGACAAAACCGCATTGCAAAACGCGATCAAAGCCTCGCCAAAAAGCTCTTCCCTGTCCTCCGCTGACATCGACTCGGAGGAGTGCCTGGAACACGCACCCTGCAAAAGCGGCATATAAAGATCCCTCAAAACCTCAAGTGCAGACGCATCACCGCCTTGCGCTTTGCTTACGAGACTCCTTGCATATTCCTTCGAATTATTTTCGGTCAAAACAGATCTCTCCGTTCACATTTGACTTTGTCCTTTGAATAAAAAGACAATTTATCTTATATAAAAATATTATATCATTAAAAATTCAAATGGTCAACACATTTTTTATTGCATATTTATGTATATTCTGCCAAAATTTTCATATCATTTGTGAAATTCTCACAAATACATCCTATTGTTTTTGTGCACAAAAAGGCATCTCGGTCGCGCAAGTTGTCCATTTTATCCAACAGAATCAAAAAAACTTCGTTAATTTTGACGAATAAAAAGTTTCAACTTTATGCAAAAAATGTCCGAAATGCCTTATTTCATATATTTTTTTGTGCAAATTAACAATTTTTTAATTAAATATGAAATTTATGTTTCCCGAAAGCAGTGCCATAACACCCTTATAAACGACCTCGGGATGATCGCGGAAGTTGTCCTCCATTCTCTGCGCACGGTTGAGCGTGTCGACCGTCACCGTGTTCTGCATGATCACCTGATCCTTCTCCTTGATAATGCAAATAACGTCGTATCTGCCGTCCTCGGTCTTCTCTACCCTCGCAGAGATCTTGATGTTTCTCTTTTTGAAGTCAAGGTAACGAAGCGCACATTCAAGGCTCTTGTCAAGTAAGCTTGTCAGGATCTCACTGTGGAGCTCTGTCGCCACTATCCTTCCCTTGTCAGTCACCACGTACATCGAATCCCCCGCGTCGTTCTTCCCGCAGTCCTCGATAAGATCCGCATCGAGCATCTCGTGAAAGGACTCGGCAAAATCAAGATACATAACGTAATCGTTCTGCATAACGATATCGTTTATAGTAACGTAATCAAGGGGGTAATTTATATTTTGCATAAGATAAAGCACAAATATCTTAACGTTTCTTTTGCTTCCAACAAGCGATGCCATATCTTCCTCCAAACCGTGAATTTCCCGATGTAGCGTCGGCAAATGATATTCTACCACAAAAAATGCATTTTTTCAATAGATACTGTTGATTTTTTTCAAAAAATATGTTATCATATTATGTATTTATATTTTTAGGCAGACCATAACAAAGAAAGGATCCCCAAAATGATAAACGTAGCAATACTCGGCTTCGGTGTCGTCGGAAGCGGCGTCGCGGAGGTACTTACACAGAACAAAGGAATAATCGAAAATAAACTCGGTAAAGAGGTCAATATCAAATATATCCTCGATTTGCGCGACTTCCCCGGAAATCCCTTTGAGGATAAGATAGTCCACGACTTCAATATAATTCTGAGCGACCCCGAGGTCTCCGTCGTTGCGGAGATGATGGGAGGCTCCCACCCTGCCTACGACTTCTCCAAAGCGGCACTTGAGGCAGGCAAGAGCGTCGTCACCTCAAATAAGGAGGTCGTTGCAAATTTCGGCGCAGAGCTTATCGAGACCGCGCGCGCGCATAACGTTGCATATCTCTTCGAGGCAAGCGTCGGCGGCGGTATTCCGATCATCAGACCCATGTGCAACGACCTCGCGTCGAACAATATCACAAAGATAAGCGGAATACTCAACGGTACCACAAATTATATCCTCACCAAAATGACCACCGAGGGCGCAGCGTTTGACGACGTGCTTTGCGACGCACAAGAAAAAGGATACGCAGAGAGAAACCCCGCGGCAGATGTCGAAGGACTCGACGCGGCAAGAAAGATAGTTATCCTCGCCGCCCTCGCCTTCGGCAAAGCCATATCACCCAACGACATACACGTCGAGGGAATCACGGATATCGCAACCGAGGACGTAAAGCTCGCCGAAAAGCTCGGATATGCCGTAAAGCTCATCGGACACGCAAAAAAGACCGACGGCAAGATACTCGCAATGGTCTCTCCCCGTATCATTCCCTTCTCCAACCCCCTCTCAAGCATAAACGACGTCTTCAACGGCATACTCCTTGACGGAGATATGGTCGGACAGGTCATGTTCTACGGTCCGGGCGCGGGCAAGCTACCCACCGCAAGTGCAGTATGTGCCGATATCGTTGACGTCATCGCGCACGTCGATAGCGGCATCAAGCTCCCCGAGTACACGGTAGCAACCGCAGCCGACTCCGCGGACTTCAATTCATACACCTCAAAGAGAATGTTCGTATTCAACAAATGCGAGGGCTGTACCCCCGACGAAAAGAAAGCCGAGCACCTCTTCGGCAAGGTAGAAAAGCTTGTCATTTGTGATAAATGCGGCAAGGTCGCGCTCATAACAGAAGAAATGAGCGAGACCGCAGCACAGAATATTCTTGCAAAGCTCAATGGCGGCAAGATGTACCGCGTTCTTTGAGGTAAACTGCATTGAGGGAAAACAAAAACAAAAATATCGGATGTCTTACAGGACTTCTCGGTACACTGGTCGTTATATTGTGCGTAGTAGTTTATGCAGTAGTCTCCTCGCTCATAAATAACCTTTTCGTAAGCCTGCGACTCGGAGAAAGTGCCGACTGCGCCCTTCTGCCGATGACTATGACAGGCATAACCGTCGCATTTGCGCTCTATGAGATAGTATTTGTCATCTGGCTCGTTAAAGTCGGCAGAAAAGGAAGCGAGGACGAAAAAAAGACCTCCCGCGTCTTCAAAATAGCACTAATTTCCGCAATTGCCGCCTCTCTGCTCTTCGCCTGCGTCGGAGCAAATATCTATACGCGCCTCTCGGACGATTCGATAAGCAAGATCTGCATCACGGAATACAAAAGCTACGAATGGGGCGAAAAAAATAACGTAATGCGCTATACATTGGCGTGCGGCGAGGACGGAGGACTTTCATATACCGTCACGATGAAGGACGGAGAGAAGATAGAGCTTTTCAGTGCAGTGAACTCCTGCACAGACAAATTTATCGAAAAACATGAAAATCTCTACGGCTATGCTGCCTATCTTTCAAGTCAATTCGAGTCAAACGAAAACGCTATTATCGAAGGAAAGATAATAGGCAAAGAATATATGGAAAAGTACTACAAGGACACAGACTCTGTTATCTGGAAACACCTCAACCAAATCATAAACGGAGCAGAAAAATAAATGAAAACCAAAAACCAACAGCGAATCGGAAAGAAACGCAAAAAGCCATCTCATTATCAGGTTGAGGAAGTCAAGCGCAATAAAAGAAAGAGACTTACCAAAAAGATACTTCTCACTTCTCTATTCAGCCTAATTTTCCTGTTGGCATCCGTCATACTCTCGGTAGCCGCGTGGTATCAAAAAACCTTTGATATCACCTTCAACGACCTCCTCTTCACAATGCTCTCCCCCATCGGAGGCACGGGAGAAAGTACACTCACGGATATTTTTTCCTCCTGCACACCTCCCGTAATAGTATTGGCACTGCTCTACACAGTCGCGCTCGTGCTTCTCTGGAAGGACACCCCGAAGAGAAAACTTATGCGCAAGATAGGCGCAATTCTCTCTGTAGTCGGACTTGTAGCGTCAATAATCTTTGCAATGTTCGCATTCAAGATCCCCGATTATCTCAAAGCTACCTTCAACTCCTCGGAGCTCTATGAAAGAGAGTACGTAGATCCCGACAGCGTCAAGATAACAGACAAGGACGGCAACGCACAAAACCTCATCTACATATATCTCGAAAGCTTGGAAACGACCTACGCATCAAAGGAGGTCGGCGGTGAGCAGGAAAAGGATAACTATATGCCCCATCTCACCGATATGGCACTCTCGGGCAACAATATTTCCTTCTCTGACGGTGATAAGCTCGGAGGATTCCGCAGCATCACGGGAACGGGATGGACAATGGGCGCGCTTATGGGCACTACCAGCGGAGTTCCCTTCTCGCTGTCGGTATTCGGAAATCAGTCACATAACTCGCAAGGTAAGGACGGAACCTTCGTAAACGGACTTTGCACCCTCGGCGATATCCTTGCCGAAAAGGGATATAAGCAGGAATTCCTCTGCGGCTCAGACGTGTCCTTCGGCGGACGCGAAACATACTTCAAGGTCCACGGAAACTACGAAATGTTTGACCTCTACACTGCAAGAGAGGAAGGCTACATTGCCGACGATTATTACGTCTGGTGGGGCTTTGAGGACGAGATACTCTTCAAGATCGCCAAGGACGAGATATGTGAGCTTGCAGAAGGCGATCAGCCCTTCAATTTCACAATGCTCACGGTCGACCCACATCATAACAAAGGATATATTTGCAGCCAATGCGGCAACGAATACAGCAACCAGACCGCAAATGTCATAGCATGCCAGGATAAGCAGATCGCGGAATTTATCGAATGGTGTAAACAGCAGGATTTCTATGAAAACACCACTATTGTCATCACAGGCGACCATCCCAGAATGGATAAGCCCCTCATCGGCGACCTCTCGATCTACGACCGTCCAATGTACAACTGCATCATCAACTCGGTCGCAGAGCCTTACTCCGCCACAACAAACCGCACATTCACCTCGCTTGATATGTTCCCCACCACCCTCGCGGCAATGGGATTCGAGATAGAGGGTGAAAGACTCGGACTCGGAACCAACCTCTTCTCTCCCGTGCCTACCCTTTGTGAAAAACACGGCGGAGGCGAGATCGGATATAATTGGCTTGATACCGAGGTCCAGAAGGCATCTCAATATTATAAAGATGAGTTCGTTAACTCAGACCGTAAGGACGAACTGAAAGACGACCCCGACGATGGAACAATAGCTCCCGACGACGGGACGGTAGCCCCCGACGACGGAACAGTAGCTCCCGACGATGGAACGGTAGCTCCCGACGACGGAACAGTAGCCCCCGACGACGGAACAGTAGCCCCCGATGACTCAACGGTTGCCCCCGATGACTCAACGGTTGCCCCCGACGAGACCGAAGGATGCGAGACCGAGGCAGAAACCGAAACCACCGACCCGAATTACGACATATACGAGGATAAATATATCAACCCCGATAACGTCAGCATAACGGATAAGGACGGAAACAAGCAAAACCTCATCTACATTTACCTTGAAAGCCTTGAGAACACCTACGCATCTGTCGCGGCAGGTGGAAAGCAGCCCGTAAATAACTATATGCCCAACCTCACCGCCCTCGCGGCAGGAAACACCTCATTCTCGGACACCGACAAGCTCGGCGGATTCAGAAGTATTAAAGGCTCCTGGTGGACGATGGGCGCACTAATGACCACCTCAAGCGGAGTTCCCTTCAGCCTTGGCGTGTTCGGTGAAGAATCACAGAACTCACAAGGAAGAGACGGAACCTTCGTAAACGGACTCGCAACGCTCGGCGACATTCTCGAAGCGAAGGGATATAAGCAGGAATTTCTCTGCGGCTCTAAAATTCATTTCGGAGGCAGAGGAACCTATTATAAGGTCCACGGAAATTACGAGATATTCGACCTCGACACCGCACTCAAAGAAGGATACGCAGAAGAAGCAAACGATTGGTGGGGCATAGACGACTATACCCTCTTCAAGATCGCACGCGACGAGCTTACAGAGCTTTCAAAGGGCGACAAACCCTTCAATCTGACAATGCTCACGGTAGACCCCCATCATAACGGAGGATATATCTGTAGCCAGTGCGGCAATGACTATAGCAACAAAACTGCAAACGTCATCACCTGCCAGGATAAGCTCGTTGCAGACTTTATCGAGTGGTGTAAGCAGCAGGATTTCTACGAAAACACCACGATAGTCATCACAGGCGACCATCCCAGAATGGACAGACCTCTTATCGATGCAAGCCTCGGCTATTACGAGAGAACGATGTATAACTGCATCCTCAATCCCGCAACCGATGTCAAGGGCGAGAAAACAAACCGTGCCTTTACGTCAATGGACATCTTCCCCACCACCCTTGCGGCACTGGGATTTGAGATAGAGGGCGACAGACTCGGACTCGGAACTAATCTGTTTTCGGATAAGCCTACTCTCTGGGAGGAGCTCGGCGGAGACAGAGACAGCTACGACTGGCTCGAAGCTCAGATACAGAAGGACTCCGAATACTACAGAGAAAACTTTGTAAACAAAGACAAATAAAAAATTTCGCCACGGACTAGCTCCGTGGCGATTTTTTATGATTTATTTTCCCTTTATCCTGTTCCAATACTCCTCAGCCGCGCGCTCGGTCTTGTTGTCTCCGAAATGATAATACTTCTTGTTTTTCAGATCATCGGGAAGATATTGCTGCTCAACGTAGCGGTTGGGATAATCGTGAGGATACTTGTAGCCCTTAAAGAGCGGACTCTGCAGATGCACGGGAGGAACAAGACCTCGCCCTGCCCTCACGTCCTCAAGAGCCGCATCAACGGCTAAATGCTGCGTGTTTGACTTCGGCAGAGTCGCAAGCATAATAGCCGCGTGACCGAGAGGGATTCTCGCCTCGGGAAGTCCGAGCTCACGCGCCGAATCACAGCAAGCCTTGACGATCGCGGGAGCCATCGGATAAGCAAGACCGATATCCTCACTCGCAATGACCTGCAAGCGTCTGCAAAGAGAAATGATATCCCCCTGCTCCACCATCTTTGCAACGTAGAAAGCCGCAGCATCGGGGTCAGAGCCGCGAATGGACTTCTGTAAGCACCCAAGCATGTCGTAATGAACGTCGTCATTGTAGTTGCCAACACCGTAATTAAATTGATCTGCATCGGCAGGAGTGATCTCACCTTCCGCCGAAAAATAAGCGTTCTCAAAAAGTCCTATTGCACGGCGCACGTCACCGCCTGCCGCCTTTGCTATGTATGCGGCGGTCTTCTCGCTCACAGTCTTTTGCGTGCCGTTTTCCTTGTTGAGATAGTGAAGCGCACGGTAAAGCATCTTCGCGCATTGCTCTTCACTCACAGGCTTGAACTCAAAGAGCGAGGAACGCGAAATAATAGCGTTGTAAACGTAAAAGTGAGGATTTTCGGTCGTCGATGCGATCAAGGTCACGCGCCCGTCCTCAATGTACTCAAGTAAGGACTGCTGCTGCTTGCGGTTAAAATATTGGATCTCATCAATGTAAAGAAGAGTTCCCTTCGAACCAAAAAGGCTCGCGGAGCCCGAAAGCACCTCTTTAACGTCCGCGGTAGATGCGCTGGTCGCATTGAGCTTGTGAAAATCCATACCCGACTCACGCGCAATGATCGATGCCGCAGTAGTCTTTCCCGTGCCGGGAGGACCGAAAAATATCATGTTGGTCAATCGCCCACCGGCAAGCATGCGGCGGATAACACCGCGCTCGCCAAAGAGATGCTCCTGACCGACAATATCGTCAATAGACTGCGGACGCAAAAGATCCGCAAGCTGTGCATTTCTCATTAAACTTCCTCCTTCGTTCCGCCAAAGCAACACACAACGTCGGCAGTGCCGACATATCACGCCGACCACGTCGGCATATCACTCCGTCGCTCGCGACGGAATATCACTCGCGCGAAGCGTGAATACCACGCGTCACAGAGTGACGCATGACAGATATCTTTCTCCCGTATCAGGCAAGATAACCACGATCCTCTTCCCCTTGTTCTCCTCAAGCCTCGAAAGCTTCATAGCCGCCGCCAAAGCCGCACCGGAGGAAATGCCGACAAGAAGTCCCTCACATCGCGCGGCGTTTCTCATAAATGAAACAGCCTCTCCGTCCGTGACCGTAATGACCTCATCGATAAGCGAAAGATCAAGTATATCGGGTATAAATCCTGCGCCAATGCCCTGGATCGCATGCTTTCCCGAGCGACCCTCGGTAATATATGGCGATGATGCAGGCTCAACGCCTACGACCTTGATTTCAGGCTTTTTCTCCTTAAAATACCTCGCGCAACCCGTGATAGTTCCGCCCGTGCCGATGCAGGAAATGAAAATATCAATATCCCCATCCATGTCCGAGTATATCTCGGGCGCAGTAGTCTTGTAATGAGCCTCGGGATTTGCGGGATTTGTAAATTGTCCTGCAATTATCGCCCCCGAAATCTCTCCCTTGAGCTCCTCCGCCTTCTTGATCGCTCCGGACATACCGAGCGAGCCGTCGGTCAGAATTAGCTCCGCACCGTAAGCGCGCATAAGAAGCTGACGTTCACGCGACATACTGTCGGGCATAACGATAATAAGACGGTATCCGCGCGATGCGCAGACCGCGGCAAGACCGATACCTGTGTTGCCCGATGTCGGCTCAATAATAACCGAGTCCGCAGATAAAAGACCGCGAGCTTCGTAATCGTTTATCATCTCAAGCGCCGCACGATCCTTGATCGATCCCGCAGGATTGAAAAGCTCGACCTTTGCAAAAATACTCGTCTCCAGATTGTTATTTCTCTCAAAATTTGCAAGCCTTAAAAGCGGCGTACCGCCGATAAGTCCGCAAACAGAATCAAAAACCCTACCCATAAAAACCAAAACGAGAAAACAGCCTTTCACTCTTTTCCCTATTACCAATTATACCACCGCATGCAGATTTTGTCAACAAAATTCAGCAAATATGTCCCCCACCTTGCATATTATCAACAGTTTCAAATTTTGTTTTGTCGGTGTGTTCGAACAATCCCTCAGTCTCGCATTCGCTCGCCAGCTCCCTTTACACAAGGGAGCTTTACCTCAAAGGTGAAGAACGAAGATGTTGTAAAGTACTCTTTAAACTTAAAGAGTTTTCACGGTTGCAAAACGCACAAACGTCTACCAACAAAGATCCCTTGTGTAAAGGGAGCTGGCGCGCCTCCGTGCGCGTCTGAGGGATTGTTCGCCTCCCCGCTAAATTGCAATTTATAATACCTTCAAATTTTGATTTGGCGGACGGTTGCAAAAGGACAAACGTAAGCCTTCTCCCTGGAGAGAAGGAGTCGCGGAGCGACGGATGAGGGGTTATGGCATAAAGAAAATTATGTACGCCTCACCACCGCTTGCGCGTAGCCTCTCCCCAGGGAGAAGCCTCTCGCAAAGCGTAACCAAACAAAAATTTGAAGCCGTGTAGCACACCGCTAAATTGCAATTTGCTCTACTGTGCCTAAAGGAGTTCTCTATGCCCTCCCCCTCGGGGACGCGAGGGGGGAGCCATCCGCATGCGGATGTCGGGGGAGGGGTGGGGATAGCGGGACGGGACCGGGATACCGATAAATTGCAATTCATCAAATACACATTCATCAAATACCCCCAAAAAAATTCTCCGTCCACGTATTGATTTTCATCGAAAAAAGCAGTATAATATTCTTGTGCAAACAAATATCCCCAAAGGAGATAAAAATGATAACCTATACACAAATAAAAAACGACCCCGCAATAAAAACATACGTAAAGGAAGCCGATGCATCGCTCGAAGCACTCGGATATACAGAGCATAGCTTCGCCCACGTCACGCGCGTCGCAGTGACCGCAGGAGAGATACTCACTTCCCTCGGCTACCCCGAGCGTGATGCGGAGCTCGCACGGATCGCAGGCTACCTCCACGACATAGGAAACCTTGTAAACCGTGTCGACCATAGCCAGAGCGGCGCGATCCTCGCGTTCAGAATTCTCGACAGAATGGGAATGGAGCCCGAGGAGATCGCAAAGATAGTCGCCGCTATCGGAAATCACGACGAGGGCACGGGAGTCCCCGTAAGCGCCATCGCCGCCGCACTCATCCTCGCTGACAAGAGCGACGTCCGCCGCACGAGAGTCAGAGACAAGGTGCTCATAAACCGCAACGACATCCACGATAACGTCAACTACTCTGTCACCGAGTCCAGCCTAACGGTAAGCGAGGATAAAAAGAGCATCACACTCGCCCTCAAGATCGACACCTCGTTCAGCGCGGTAATGGACTACTTCGAGATCTTCCTCAAGCGTATGATCCTCTGCAGATCAGCCGCCGAAAAATTGGGACTCACCTTCCGCCTCGATATCAACGGACAGGTGCTGCTCTGATAAGCTACATTTTGACAAAAAACAAGGTCATCACTCTCCGAAAAGAGCTCGAATGACCTTGATTTTTTATTTTTGCTAAAAGTCAATAATTATTCGCTAAAACACACTTATTTCGCACTTTCTCTCGTCTGACACAAAAAATGCGATTTTATGCAAAAACCGTATTGCAAAAATCCCTTGTGTGTGCTATAATTTACTTGGCTGTACGTTTCGAAAAATGTATATATACACAATTTATGCATAAAATCACCTGTTTTTGCATAAACAAACCGACAAAATCCATATCTTCAAGGAGAAAAGAAGAATGAAGATCTTAGAAATTCTCAAAAGCTCTACCCCCTCCCTTTCTTTCGAGGTCTTCCCTCCCAAGACGAACTCATCCTTTGAGAGCGTCAAAGACGCCGTCGTTGAGATCGCCGAGCTCCACCCCTCTTTTATGAGCGTGACCTACGGAGCAGGTGGCGGCACAAGTCAATATACCCTTGATATTGCAAAGGAAATCAAGCAAAATCATAACGTGCCCACGTTGGCTCACCTCACCTGTGTTTCCTCAACAAAGGAGACCGTTCGCTCTATGATCGAGCGTATCAAGGATGCAGGAATTGAAAACATTATGGCACTTCGCGGTGATATTCCCGCCGAGCTTCAGGACGCAGACCGCACAAATTGGAGCTACACCCACGCTGTCGACCTCATCCGCGAGCTCAAGGAATCGAATGAATATTTATGCATCGGAGGCGCTTGCTACCCCGAAATTCACCCCGAAAGCCCCAATCAGAAGGAGGATATCAAGCATCTCAAGGAAAAAGTCGATGCGGGATGTGATTTCCTCACGACACAGATGTTTTTCGACAACAATCTGCTCTATAATTTTCTCTATAAGATACGCGAGGCAGGCATCACAGTCCCCGTAATTCCGGGCATTATGCCGATAACAAATGCCAATCAAATCGCCCGTGCCATAAGGCTTTCAGGCTCTTTTATGCCACAGAGATTCAAGGCTCTCGTCGACCGTTTCGGAGACGATCCTGAGGCTATGAAGCAGGCAGGAATCGCCTACGCGACCGACCAGATCATCGACCTTTACGCAAACGGCATCACCAACGTCCACGTCTACTCAATGAACAAGCCCGATGTCGCCAAAAAGATACAAAATAACCTATCTTCAATTATCAAAAAATGAGTATAATAAACCTTTCATCCGCTTCACTTCCTCCGCATTCATATAAAGAAATTGCAAGGTATATGAAAGCAGATATGACAAATAATGAAACAAAAGCACTTATAGATAAATGTATACAGGAATGTGATAAGCAGATAAACGCAAAAATCGTATATAAGGAATTCCAAATATCTTGCATAGACGATACGCTTGATCTCGGCTTTGCCGCCACAAAAAGCAACGATATAAAAAAATTACTTTTATACAATAATTGCACCTCAATTATTCTCTTTGCGGCAACACTTGGGATCGGCATAGACCGCCTCCTCTTAAAATACAGCCGCACCTCCCCCGCAACAGCCCTTTGCATTCAAGCGATCGGTGCTGAGCGAGTCGAGGCTCTCTGCAACGCGTTTTCCCTTGAGCTAAAAGAGAAATTCGCCTCTCTCGGTCACTCTCTGACACCGCGTTTCAGCCCCGGATACGGCGATCTTCCCCTCTCTCTGCAGCGCGATATTTTCGCCGCCCTTGAGTGCGAAAAGCATCTCGGACTCACCCTGAACGACAGCCTTTTAATGTCCCCGACAAAGTCGGTAACGGCAATAATCGGCATAAAAAACACAGTAGATATTCTGTGAAATTTCTTGATTTTCAACAAGGACAAAAACATGAAAATACTTGATTATATAAAGGAAAATCCGCTTTATCTCGATGGCGGAATGGGTACTCTTCTGCAGTCCCGAGGACTCGGTGTTGGCGAGCTCCCGGAGCGTTGGAACATCACTCACCCCGATGTCATCACTGAAATTCACCGCGCTTACTACGACGCGGGCTCAAACGTCGTCTCCACCAACACCTTCGGCGCAAATCTTCTGAAATTCTCTGCCGAGGAGCTTGAAGAAATTGTTGCCGCGGCAGTGAAAAACGCTTATGCAGCAAGGGAAACCACGACTAACACTGCAGAAAAATTCATTGCTCTTGATATCGGTCCCACGGGTAAGCTCTTGAAGCCCTACGGCGATCTTGATTTTGAAGATGCAGTCTCAATCTTTGCCGAAACCGTGAAGCTCGGAGCAAAATACGGTGTCGATCTTATCTTTATCGAGACGATGAACGACAGCTACGAAACCAAAGCCGCCCTTTTAGCTGCAAAGGAAAATTGCGATCTGCCCGTGTTCGTTTCTAACGCTTACGGCTCGGACGGAAGGCTTATGACGGGCGCTTCCCCCGCCGCAATGGTCGCCCTTCTTGAAGGAATGGGAGCTGATGCGATCGGAGCAAACTGCTCGTTGGGCCCTCGCCAGCTTAAGCCTATTGTCAATGAGCTTTTGGAATACGCGTCTGTTCCTGTGCTTCTCAAGCCAAACGCGGGACTTCCCGAGGTCAAGGACGGAAAAACCGTATACGATATCACTCCCGAAGAGTTTGCCGATGAGGTAGTTTCCCTTATGGCAAAAGGCGTTTCCATTGCAGGCGGCTGTTGCGGAACTACACCCGATTACATCCGCGCGATAACAAGTCACAAGGTGAACCTTACGAAAAACACTCCCAAGAATCACACGCTCATTTCATCATATACTCACGCTCTTGAGATTGGGAAGTCTCCGATCCTTATCGGAGAACGTATCAACCCGACGGGTAAAAAACGTTTTAAGCAAGCTCTGCGCGAGCACGACCTCGAGTTTATTTTGAAGGAGGGTCTTGATCAGGAGGCTGCGGGCGCACATGCTCTTGACGTTAACGTCGGTCTGCCCGAGGTCGATGAGCCCGATATGATGCGCAAGGTAGTTTTTGAGCTTCAATCTGTTACCGACCTTCCGCTTCAGATAGATACCGCCGATCCCGTTGCCATGGAGGCGGCTCTCCGCATATATAACGGAAAGGCAATGATAAACTCGGTCAACGGCAAGGCGGGATCGATGAGCGCGGTCTTCCCTCTCGTCAAAAAATACGGAGGAGTTTGCGTTGCCCTTACGCTTGACGAAAACGGAATTCCCGATACCGCGCAAGGCAGAGTTGATATCGCAAGGAAAATACTCTGCGAGGCTCAAAAGTACGGTATTGAAAAGAAAAATATTATTTTTGACACGCTGACGATGGCGGTAAGTGCCGATCAAAACGCGGCGCAAGTTACGCTCGATGCCCTTAAAATGATCTCCTCAGAGCTTGGCGCGAATACAGTTTTAGGTGTATCTAACGTTTCGTTCGGTCTGCCCAACCGCGACATTCTCAACGGTGTTTTCTTTGCTTCTGCTCTTGAATGCGGCTTGAATGCGGCAATTATGAACCCTTATTCCGCGGAGATGATGAAGACCTATTATTCATACCGTGCTCTTCATTCTCTCGATGAAAACTGCCTGAATTACATTGATTTTGCATCCAAAGCAACCTCAAGCACAATGTCAGCTACTACTGTCACTGCAACCGACACTACAGGCGACAGCTTGAAAACTTCGATAATCAAAGGTCTTAAAGACAAGGCATTAAAGCTTTGTGAGTCAATGCTCTCGGTTAAGGCTCCGCTTGATATAGTCAAGGAGGAGATAATCCCCGCGCTTGACGAGGTTGGACGCGGATTTGAGCAGAATACAGTCTATCTTCCAGGACTTTTGATGAGTGCTGAGGCGGCAAAGGCGGCTTTTGAACCGATCAGCGCGGCGCTTTCCGTGACGGAGGAAAATACCGATGCCAAGACAGTTATTATGGCTACCGTTAAGGGCGACATTCACGACATCGGCAAGAATATCGTTTCTCTGCTTCTATCCAATTACGGCTTCAAGGTCATTGATCTTGGGCGCGACGTATCTGCCGAGAGAATTCTGCAAGCTGCACTTGACACAAACGCATCCCTTATAGGTCTCAGTGCTCTGATGACCACAACCGTGCCTGCGATGGAGGAAACTATTTCCCTTTTACGAAAAGAGGCTCCCGCGGTCAAGATAATGGTTGGCGGTGCGGTCCTCACAGCCGATTATGCCGCGACCATCGGTGCCGATTTCTACGGTGCGGACGCTATGAGCGCTGTAAGATACGCTGAAAGCATCTTAAAATAAAACTCAAAAAATAATAACACCCGAAGCTACAAGCTCGGGTGTTATTATTATCCAGATCAGAATTTCGGAATAGGAATAAGCTTTTTTCCGATGGTGAATGCGACCTTCCACAAGATCTTTGTATTACGGTACTCGTTTCTGCATTTCTTATACTGCTTACGGTAATCCTCGTAGTCCTCAGGTCCAAGCTCTCCCATTTCATCAAGCTTTGCTCCTGGAGACTTGAGGTAGCGCTTGTACACCTTCTCGGTCATCTTGAAGATACGCTTACATTCCTTGTATCTCTCGTCGTCAAGATCGTGAAATCCCTTTGTGAGACAAGCTATGATCGCCATACTCATATAGATATCGTGTCTTGCCGCGTGGAATGAGGTCATAAAGCTCATTATTTCATCGCGCAGGGTATCCCATTGGGTAACCTCCCAGTCGATAATTCCCTTACTGACGCGTCCGAGGAGCATACTCTTTCTATGCAAATATTCTGTCTTTTCGTTTATAGTTATCTGTACGTATTCGTTGTTTCCGCATGAGCGGCAGTGGTATATGGCTGTCTGATATTCAGTGCCCGTCTGAACCATTTTGGATCCGCACTGAGAACAGCGGTGATCTTGATTGTTCATATTCTACCCCTTTTCTTTTTTATCTCATAGAGTTTATCTCAACGATGTATCTGCGCAAGCCTCTGATAAGCATAAGAGCCTGTGTTTCATCGAATTCAGGCTGCTGAAGAAGTGCTGTGAGTGCTTCAAAGTCAGATTTGATATTTTTTTCGAGCTTCTTTGCGGCGGTATCGTTGGTTGCTACCGTATACTGAAAATCGTCCTTGAGCATATTGAGCTCTTTCTTTACGTTCTCTTTATTTTCAACGTAGAGAGCAAGTCCGTTGCACTTGATCGCATATTCTTTAAGAAATTCATTATCACGAGTTACGTTCTTTACGTATTTCTTTTTACCAAAACCGAACAATCCCATTGTTTTCCCTACCTTTCTGAATTTCAGTTTCTTATAACTTCTTTTACTACGAGTCCCTGGAGAATGGAGTTTGCGCTGGACTCTGTTACAATGGTAAGACCGTATGCACCGAAGATATCCTTCATCTTGGGGCAGAGCTCCTCACTGATAGCAAGGATCTCGGAGGGCATAAGTCCTACGTAGTTTGCGATGGATCTGTTCTTTTCTTCTATGTAGTGCTGGATCTTTGCGCCGATCTGCATAATGAACGCTTCTCTGAGGAAGTCGCGGAGAGCCTCCGTATCAAAGAGTGCCGCGTTTCTCTGCGTCAGGCACTTGCTGTAGAACTGGTCTGCCTTTCTTGCGGCGTCGGTCGGGTCGATATTTACGTAGAATACGCCGCGAGCACCAACCTCGTATGCCTTGTGAGAAATGCTATCCTCAAAAATGAAGGGAGTCTCTGTACCCCAGAATACCTTGAGGTTAAAGTCCTTGGAAAGACATACAATCTTTGCGGAATGGAACTGCTTTAAGTCCTTTTTCTTTCCGGGATTTTTGGGATCGATGGAAAAAGGATAGATAGGTCCGCCAAAGGGAGCGGGCATACCCAAAAATCTTCCGTCTCTGTAAAGCAGGTTATACGAGTCACTGTTTGCGATAACACAATACTTACGACTTACGTCAGCCGCCTTCTCTTCCAATACTGTGCAAAACTGGTTCTCACCCAGCTTAATTTCAACGGGTCCTTGCTTCTTCTTTTTGAATAACGACATAGCTTTTTCCTTTCTGCCTTTATCGGCACAGAAATCTTTAATGACATATCTGATTCTTGGTTATAATAATATACACCTATTTAGATTATAGCAATTATTTTCCACAATGTCAATAGTTTATTTAAAATTTGGCAATTTTTGCGTTTTTTTAATCAAGAGGTTGTCTTTAGAAAAAAATATTTTTGTCGGGTGTCTTCCCGTTGGAAACAAAGAAATAAATAGTTCTAAATTTCAAAAAATGTATGTGTTAAAATGATATGAACCAAAAAGAATAGGAAGTTCATTAAAGATATGGTATAATGTAGTCACCACAACAAACATTACCGTATCAGAAAGGAACTTCCCATGAATATTATAGCACAAGAAGCTCG